>CAMBEX010000121.1 GCA_945865865.1 Bdellovibrio sp. ZAP7 | reverse complement strand
GCCTTTTCAATCGACGCCGTTCCGCGGGAAGTCGCAAGACTCTCCGACACTGTACTTCCGCCCGAAACGTCGGGCGCAACCACTCAAGCCCCGCTCAGCAGCTGGTATCGATTTTCAGGAAGCAGCTCCTACGAAGGGCCCGATGGCGGTGCAAATGGATCCCTTCTGATTCACTCGTCGCTCGGACAAGCGTTTTTGTTTGGCGGAAATTCGGCGTCGGCCGGAAATCCCAGCTTTGACACCTGGAGCCTCGATCTCAAAACCTCAGCATGGACATTGCTTTCGCCACAAGTTCTTGCGGCAAGTTCCATGACGGTCCACAAAGACAAACCCTCGACCTCCGGAACAGTCACGCGGTTTTCTAAAACGATCTCGGGACGAGCCTCCTTTGGATACGCAGCCATCGGTGGAATTTCTGTTGAAAGTCCCGGCGTAGTCGACACGACCGATAGGATCGTCGTGGTTGGTGGACTTGACACCGCACCGCTCAAAGACGCTTTGAAATTTAATCCGACGTTCGGGCCTGAATTTGTGGATCATTCTGCGCGGGCTGGCGACGGACTCACCCACTGGGTCGACAGCTATCATACCCAGAGACTCACCGACGGAACGACAGCAGGGCAGTTTAAGCCTGAGAAAATCAGCATCGTTGTGGGAACGGCGACCGGTAGTTCATCCGCGCCACCGATTCTCCCCAGCACTACCCAATCACTTACGGCATCGTCGGGGACTCCTTTTGCAACGGTCAATTCAAACGATTTTCTGGTTGTTACGGGCGGTAGCAGCGCAATCCCTGGTCGCTACCGAATCCAAGCTGTACCCAACTCCTCAACACTCACGATAGAAACGGCATTCACTTCTGCAGTTTCGACGAATATCAGCTACTACATCTACCGAAAATCAGCCGGAACAGGCTCTATTTCACACTCACTCACGGGGCTCAGCTTTGGCGGTGCCGGATATCCGCTGGTCATCGGTGGCGCTCATTTCAACTCGCTCCCCGTCACTTCGAGCGTCACTTCTGAAGCAGGTGGAATCGGAGAAATCCTGACACGTCCTTCACCATTGCCTTCACCATTGCCATCGCCACTTCCAGGCTCCTACCTTTCATTCACCGCAAACGAACCCGACGGCACTCGCGCAAAATCTGGAGCATGGGCGGCGCTGACCGAATCAACGACCTTGACGATCCCTGACTTTGCGGGCGCGGTCCTTTTGCCAGGCTTCAGACTCTCCAAAAATGACGTCGTCTTTTTCGGCGGAAGCAATTGTCGTGATTACCTGGGCAGCGATCCGTCGCTTACCCATTGTTCGTTTTCTAATTCAGGCCGGTACTGGAGTATGGGCGACTCGATCGGAACGACAGTACCCACTGCGGTTCCATCCCCAACTCCGATGTCAGGCGCCCCCACACGCGCTGGAATGGCCGCGGCCCGCGGACTCGACAGTCACGGTCGCGTGATCATCGTCGCCTGGGGTGGTGCAATCTCTCCGGGAGCAACTGCAACGGCAGCAGCCGATAGAAAAGTATTTTATCTTTACGACGGCAATCCAGCTGGCGCGCCTGCTCCCGTTTGGACATCCGTCACAGCCTCTCAGCAACCCGCAGAACTCGTAAATGCAACGATGGTCTTCAGTCATGTGACTCGTAAATTTTACGTTTTTGGCGGTTACGACCCGCTCACTGTAACCACTCAAGGCGACACTTATGAACTGAGCGTGAGTGATTGCACCACGGCGAGTGCCTGCACGTTTGAATGGAAAAAACTCTCGCCCTCGAGTGGAATGACCTGTTACCCGAACTGCCCGAGAGTGCGCCGCTCGCATCGCATGGTTGAAGTGAACTACCATTTACAGGGGACCTTTTCGCGAGATGCGCTTGAGCTGGACCCGCTTGAGCCGCTCGCTCCTTGTGGCGAGGACTCGCCTTGCTCGTATGGAATTTTTATGGAGGGCGGCACCAGCAACGGTTTGGACCTTCTTTCAGAACGCTGGATGTTTGACCCCACAGCTAATAACGGTGAGGGTCACTGGCAAAACGTCAACGGCTTTCCGCCGCGAAGTCATGCAGCTTCAACCAGTCTCTCACTGAAAACACCTTCAACTCAAAAAACGGTGCACCGCTCGATACTGTTTGGCGGAGAAACCTCACTCCAAGGTTCGACCACGACAGTCTCTCAAGACTTCGCCGTCAGCGGCGCTCCAACAACAACCGCACCCAAAACACTCTACTTTGTCGCGCCGATTCTCGGAGACACCTACCTCTGGGATGCCGAAGCGGTTGTCTGGCATCGAGCAGAACTTTTTGGCAAAGGATACAAAACAGACGCTCTCCCATCCGTCACCGACGGAAATTCTGAACTTGAGGTGCGTGAGGCCTTTGACAAAAGTCTTTGCGACAGCGGCTCCAATACCTGCGCCCTCACTCCTCCCCCGATTTCAGGGGGAATGATGATCACACGCACCCACCCTCAAGGATTGAAAGATGCGCCCGCAACCGTGAAGCCACTCCAAATTCCGGAAGCTTATCTCGTGGCCGGCCGTCTCAAGAGCGGAAAATACCAGGGGCTCGGCACAGTCTGGAAGTTCTGTACCGGGAGCACAGGTGAGACGGGAACGTGGGCTTCGAATGGAGCAAGCACCGAGTGTGATGCTTATGACTCTGTAAAAAACCCTGACTCTCCCAGCCCTTCAGAAAATCTCTCGGGACGTTGGATCAAAAAAACTCCGGTGGCGCCAGTCCCCACTGCGTCACCGACCCCAATAGTAGCAGCAGCCTTTCAAGGCGCCGCCGCCTACGACTCAGCCTATGACAAGCTCATCGTCTATGGTGGCTGGAATCCCACCAGCAGTTCGCCCGTTCGCGCGATCACTAACACGACTAACCGCTCCATCGACGCACGGATTTTAGAGTATAGTTTTCCAACGACAACGGAAGCTCAGGGATCCTGGGCTGTGAAAGAAACCTGCGCCACATCTACCGCACCTATCGGAAGATACGGCCACTCTCTGCATTTCGATCCGCTCAAAC
Source organism: Bdellovibrio sp. ZAP7 (assembly GCA_945865865.1). GTDB lineage: Bacteria > Bdellovibrionota > UBA1018 > UBA1018 > UBA1018 > CAMBEX01. The sequence continues at coordinate 5,358 of CAMBEX010000121.1, read as the reverse complement.
AGAGACTCGTCGTAATCGGTGGCCTTTCAGAAGATGGAACTGCCCTCGTTCATAGCTTGAGCAATGCACGTGGGACCTATTCGGTTCCTGAAGTTTGGACCGCGACTCGAAAAACAGAGGTCAGCGGAAACATTTGCTATGACTGGACCGAAGTCAGCGAATACGCCAATCAACCAGAAATCCCGACGCAACTCCCTCCGACGGGAGCGCTCTCGTTTGCCGCCACGGCCTATGTCCCCAAAGAAACGTTTGATAGCGGCTATTACACGATGCTCGATCAAGCTTGCGAAAAGTCGGGCCCCATTGCCTCGGGAGATCCACTCGTCAACAAGCTCTTTGCAGGTGGCGCTTACATTGATCTGGATCGAAACGAACTCGGCGCTCACGAAAACGTCTTACTCACTCTCACCTACGTGCCTTTGACTCCCGCGCATAGAAAACCCAGTGGAATCCTTTTTAGCCGCGAGGAGAGTGCGCGCATTCGAGTGCAACTCATCAGCACGGGACTGAGCCGTGAAAGCATTCAGGGAGTTTTTCAGCCTCGCCATCTGAGCTTTTTTAATCCTGACGAGTATCCCACGGTTGTCGATTCGCTTTCGATTTTACCGGCAATCGCCAATGGACAAGTCTGGCAAGAACAGCTCCTGATTCCGCTTTCATCGGACCCCAGAATCGATCGCATCCGGGTCGAACGATACTCAGGCTCGGCCATCCTATTAGACGCTTCCATCACGCGAATGGGGCTCGCGAATGGGGGTCAGAAATGACACTCCCTAAGCGCCTTCAAAACCACTTGAAACAGGCTTCTGCCCGTATTTTAGCGTGGCCAATCTTCAGACAGCGACAAAACACCAGACACTTGCCCTCCCACCTTGAAAACCCCCTTGCCTTCGGAAAGTTGCAATGCAAGGGTTATTTTTTATCGAATATCTGTTTAAGAACTAGACAGCTGCTCAAAAAGACCACAACCAATTTTCCATTAAAAACAGACACCGCTGTTTTCGCACCGATTTTGCAGCTCTTATGGGTTCGGGGGCGGGACCAAGTCCCGGCGACTCCGGCTTTTACAGGCTGGTTTATGAAAATTCAGGGACGTAACCACATTCTAAAAGCTTTTGCGCTGTCCTGCCTCATGGGACTGGCGACGCAAGCGTGCACCAACAACTCGATCCGCCAGCTCTCTTCGACCAATCCTACCAAGCTCCTCAACGGGACAGACTCCACTCCCGTCGCAAGCACGAGTTCTCCTGTCACCGTGTCCAAAGTCTTGCGCTCCAACATCGACCCAGTGGCAAACTTCGACGTGGTCGGCGACGGAAGCGGCGCCTTGGGCCGGTTTTGTGAAGCCGATGATACCCAGGAAAATGGCGCGGGCGGCTCTGACAGCAGCAACGGCAGCGGCGCAAGCTCTGCTTGCACCTGCGAGCTTAATTATTTTCGCGCGGACGGAAGCAACGACCTCGTTGAAGTGCCCGTCGGTTACGTCGAAAGCGATTTGGTGCGCTGCAATTACAGCGTCATTCCGAACGATATTCCATTCGCACGCGTAAGACTGCATCTCATCGCGTCAGACGTCTATTCTAATGAAGTGGTCTTTCGATTCAGCGGAGGCGGCCCCGTGCTGAATCTCTCGGACTCAACATCGTTTGTCAGCCCCAGACGCTACCAGTGCCGAGATCGGGTTTTTATCCCGCATCTTTTGGACGGAACTGTTTACGACCCCATTCAATCCGAAGACCCCGAGTACAGCACCCCGATTAATTTCTACGCTTCAAATCTCGGCGGGGCATTTGCTGCCTTTGGGGCCTCCACTTTCAACGCCATGGACCCCTGGGATTGTCCCGGAAACCCCAACGACAACACTCAAGGAATCAACCTCACGCTCTTGAGCGAGACCCCCGACCAAAATGGATCCAATACGATTTTTCCTCCTGCCGCCGGGACCTTTGACCGTTCCACCTTCTTTTTGGCAAAAAAGAGCACAGGAGTTTTCAGCGTGGCGTTGAACGGACTGCTTGCACCCAATACTGTAACCGCCTCACCGGATAGCAACGGAAAACAAACCGCCGGCACCGCTCCTCCTTTTGGCTACGGTGTGGCTCCCATCCCTACGGGACTGGGCGAGCGTTGTCCGAGCGATCTTGAAGTGACACGCCCAAAAGGATTTCATTGGGTCAAGGTTTGGCAATATCGAGCCTCGCTCCCCGCGCGTCGAGCCCTCACGAGTAACAAACTCAAACCTTCTTATTCGGGTTTTACGGTGGCTTGCAATCCAGGAGCTTGGGAAATTCAAAGAGAACAGACCCAGGTTCAGCCCTTGTTATTTGGGGATTGCAGTTTCAATCCAGAGATTAATGTCGGCGACGATGCTGCGGCAAAAGTCGCACTCCGCGCCATGAGTAACGGCCTATCCGACAATGGCACTTTAGCCGACCGAGTTATCCAGATTGGAAAAACCGGCGGAGTTCAAATCAAGTGCGTCGCGATGAACGATGCACTGGATTCTCCAGAAGGGACCATTAAACCCCTCACCGAAAGCGGAGCTGGTAAGATGCCGGGTGGACTCGGCGCTGACGTTTGGATGGTTCGCGACAATTTTCCAGCTAAGTGCAATGCCGGATTCGTGGACCTTCCCGAGGTCTGTTCGGGTCTAACCGGTGACCTCAGCAAGGACTCTACAGGAAGGTTCAACGTCACCGGTGACCGCGCTCCCCAGTTCATAGAACTCGATGTCACTGACCCGTCGCAAGTCAGCGGCAGCAGCCGTTATGATTTTGTCTATATTGCCACCCCTACGAGCGTCATGGTCTCTGACATGAAAGACCCCGAAAGCGACAAGGCGCTCCCTTACCGACCCTATCGCTACCTCGCAGGAAATTGCGCAGGTACCGAAGAAGAATGCAAAAATAAAAAGATCACCTATAATTTTAAAGAACACAGCATTACCAGCAACGGCGATGCGCCCGACAACACCAGCGGCCGCAAACCCATATTTCCGGTCTGCGCTCTACAGCCCGATGGGGGCACTTGATCTATGGATTTTTTACGGCCACACAAAAGCAGTTTGGCAAAGTCCCTCTCCTGGATTTTCGTGGGAGCGGCAAGCTATGCATTTTTAGGCTGCACCAACTCCAACATGAGCTCTGAAATGGCCCTGCTCCGTGCTGCAAAAAATGCGGCTCTCACGAACACGGAGACCACCGGAAGTTCCCAAAGCGGCACCGCTCCCACTTACAAAATCACGACGGTCACCGTCACCGCTCCCAAAGGGGATTCGGACTCAGGGACTTCGACGATCTTTTTTGAAAACTCAGGCGTGACTGATCCCATCAAAAACCATTGCGTGCTCTCCGCCGATGCGCGGTTTAGCAAACCCTGCGGCTGTCTTTACAGCTGGCAGGAAACCAATCTCACGAGTGGTAATGCAGTCCCGGTCACTCGCAACGTGCAAACCCGCGTGAGCAACGTCCAGACCAGTATCGTCGTGTGCCCACTCCCTAAAGTCTACGGCTCCGAAATTGCCAACGGCACCATCCTCAAAATTTCTGTCATTCCCATGGACTCCAATGCCGACAGTTTTTCGATGCGCCCCTATAATTATACCAAGGGCAACACCAGCTCCTCGGCAAGTTTTCAGGACATCGAGGGGCGTGCCTTTCAAAACGTGTTTCGGTATAGTTGTTACGAAAAATTCAAACGCGGAATGACGATTAAAAACAAACTCGCCATCGCATCCAACCCGGTAGACTCAGCTGAAGTCCGGCGAATCCCGATGGCCAGCCAGTTTTGCGTAGCCAAAATCGACGACAACAGCTCCAGCGCCGAAGGGTGCGAGGGAATGCCCGAACCTGAATTTTCGGCGCAATCGTATTATTACAATCTTTTTATTCGCAGCACGGACTTGGGCGGTATCAACGCCGAAAACGAAAGATACTCTTGCCCGAAGGTAACTCCCTCTCTTGCCGAGCGTTCTGAAAACTACTGGCCGCTCGACACGACTTTTTCCCTCGCACTCAACGCGAGTGCGGAGTTTCCAGTGGGTGTCGAAGCACCCAGTCGAATTTCAATTCCAGGTGACGCCGCAACCCAGAGCAGCAGTTGTTTTGGAAGTGCCGACTCAGGCAATGCCACGGGTGAGGACGCTCCCGCTGCCCTCCTCAGCAGCTGCCTGGGTTTTGCCGCAAAACCCAACTCCGATGGAAGTTGCCCATACTTCAGAGATTCAAAAAATCAACTCCGGCTCACCTATCGCCTCAGGCGTTTTGTGGCGCTCTATCCACCCACGTTTGATACGACCGGAAAAATGGCGGCTCAACCTCCGGCGCTCGATCAAATCTTGGTTGTGGATCGCCCGATTCAGTCGGTAAACGCGGACCCCGTAAAACCCTACACCATGCGTGGCCCCAAACCCTGCCCGTTCGCTTATTATGACCACAAAAAAGCCACCAACGCCGACCCAAAATCCGATGCGCGCTATGTCGCCACCAATCACTCTTCATGGAATGGAAAAAATATCGATGGCATCCATTTTCCTTTTGAAGACAGTTTGAGCAACAACTCCTGCTCCGCCGTGATTCCGGTACCTGATACCGTACGCGGGATTTTGCACCTCGGGACCATTCATAAGAGCAATCCCATTCTCTACGACAATTATCGCTACGTTCGTCCCGTCAAAGCATGGGCTCCGCACTACGAGGAGGACACGGACTTTCAAGCCTGCGCGCCTCTCGCGGATCCGTATCGTGAGGCACCCCTCCACATGAGCCGCAACGATGAAGACGCCGGCAATATCGCTTGGTGTGCCGAAAGTTATCCGAGCCACAATACTGCAGTCACCCAGGGCAAACCGGCCCACGTCGGCAAGACCTTTCGAGCCGTGCTACTTTCTCAGGGCAAGCTCGACTTCACGCGCTTTCCGCTGCAAGCCGATGATGTGTCGATTCAAAAAGCGCTTCAGAAAGATTCCACCTACGCCTGCACTGTGAGTTACGACGGAGGCGGAAGTAAAACTGGAAAATCCACTCCGACCGAAGGCTGCTGCGGAACCGCGACATCCCTCCGTACGGGCAAATGCACCACCGTGGGCTGCGTCGACTCCGCGCACCTGGAGCCGACTTCCACTCAGCCCAATAAGTGTTTGATCCCGGTCTACTGATGACCTTTGAGTTACAATCCCCGGGAAACCGCCTCGATGTAGCTCTCCTTGAGCGGATTTACCAAGACGCTCCTCCTGCGCTGAAATTTTCTAGGGCGCGGCTTCGTGAGCTTTTCAAAAACAAACGCGTTCTCTTGGACGGTACCCCGGCCGTCGCTGCGCACACACTGGACGACAAGAACCACCACATAGAAATCCTAGAT
>CAMBEX010000120.1 GCA_945865865.1 Bdellovibrio sp. ZAP7 | reverse complement strand
ATCTCTTGATTGAATTCATGGAAGACGGTCAAGAGTGGATGGCCTGCAAAGGCGGTCGCGGCGGCAAAGGCAACGCGCACTTCGTGAGCTCTACTTTTCAGGCCCCTAAATTTGCCCAACCCGGCGAAGAAGGCGAGTTCAAAGAGATCACACTCGAACTCAAACTGCTCGCAGACGCTGCGATCATTGGCTTTCCGAACGCTGGAAAATCGACGTTTATTTCACGAATCAGTGCCGCGCGCCCCAAAATCGCCGACTATGCATTCACCACACTGACCCCCAACTTAGGAGTGGTGTCGCTTGCCGATTTCAAGAGCTTTGTCGTTGCGGACATTCCAGGTCTAATCGAAGGCGCGCACCGCGGAATGGGTTTGGGACACAAATTTCTCAAACACATCGAACGTACGCGCGTGTTGCTCCACTTGCTCGATGGCACCAAACTCCTGGACGACGCCACCAAACCAGGCAGTGAAAGTTTCGATGCGGCCATCGACAACTTGATCGATCGCTATTCCACGATTCGCAAAGAACTCGGCCTCTTTAACGAAGAACTTTTGCAAAAACCCGAAATCGTCGCGCTTAACAAACTTGATTTGTTTGAATCCGACCCTGAACTCGTAGAACGCGCGCGCTCCGCTCTCAGACAACGCATCGCCGAAGTCAGAGGCACTGCCCCAACTCCCACTGAGCCCTACATTATTTCGGCGGTGTCCGGTCACGGCGTCGAACCCCTTCTTTTTGCGGTTGAAGCGCAGATCGATGCCGGCCGACTCAAAGATGCCAAAAATGTTCCGATCAAGTCGGTTCTTTCGCCCGATGCCTCTCACGATGCTTCCGTGGTCGCCACTGAGGGCGACGACTCGTCCGATGAGGATATAAGAAGTTAAGTATGCGCACCGAAACTCCGGTGAACTGGCATCGAGTCACTGCGCTCTTTGGCGGAACTTTCGACCCGCCTCACCTCGGGCACCGCGAAGCCGTTCGCGGGTTATTCGCACATCCGGGTGTGAGACGCGTTTTGGTCATTCCAACGGCAGTCCCTCCTCACAAAGTGGCGACCACCTCAACAGACGCGCGCCTCGCGATGTGCCGACTGGCCTTTTCCCCACAACCCAGAAGCCCCTTTCCCTTCGAAGTTGAGATTTCCATTCACGAAATCGAGCGCCACAAACACATGCGCACTCCCAGCTACACTTTCGATACGCTGGTGGCACTTCGTCGTGAGATTTCAGAACTGGCTTTTGTGATCGGTGCGGACCAAGTCGCTCAGCTCACGCACTGGCATCGGTTTCCTGAAATCTTGGACCTTTGCCACTGGATCGTTCTCGCTCGCAAACCTCACGGTCAGGACACGGCGCTCGCGACACTCCAAACCTGGGAGGGAAGCGGCATCATTTCACGCGCCCGAAATACTTCGGCCTCGGCTCTCAAAAGTTTTACAACTCCAGGGGGCATGACTCTAGCGGTCATTGAAACCGACGCCCCGGACCTTTCTTCGACTCTCATTCGCGAAGCACTCTCTAAAAACGGCGCCTCTCCGGCCGGGAGCCTACTCCCTGAGGTCGAGGCCTATTTGAAGGAAAACACCCTCTATGGTACGAAAAAATCCAATGAAGACTGAAAACACCCCGACATCAGCGATCACTTCGCTTTCTCCCACTCGCCAAAAGGCGCTTGCGGCGGCGCGAGCGGCCATCGACAAGAAGGCCGAAAATCTAAAAATTCTCGATCTCACGGAGATCTCAGGATTTACCGACTACTTTGTCATTTGCAGCGGAATGTCCGATCGTCAGGTGAAATCGATCGCCGACTCGGTGGAGCACGAGCTTTCAAACGCCGGCCACGATCTGCTTTCAACCGAAGGCTATGGTGACGGCCGTTGGGTGCTTATGGATTTTGGCGATATCGTGGTTCATGTATTTTTGGATGCGCTCCGAGAGTATTACGACCTCGAAGCCCTTTGGGTAGACGCTCCCCGAGTTCAGGTGCCGGCGGAATTTTACGGTCCAGGCGCAAGCCGGCTGAACTAGTTTCAAAGCGCCCTCCATGCAGCTCCAAGTTGTCGCCTTTGGTAAGCTCAAGACTCCTGGCCTTCGCGAGGCGGCGGACTATTATTCGAAACTCATTCGTCCGTGGGTGACCCTCGAGGAAATCGAACTCAAGCCCATTTCTGTTCCCGACAAATTCCCGGCCACGCGCTCGCAGATTCAAAGCAAAGAAGCGCAGATTTTGACGGAACGCCTAGGAATCGGCCAAAAATCTCGTCGCCACGCGCTCTATCTTTTGGATGAAGACGGCCGCGGGCACACGACTGAGAGCTGGGCGGGTCTTGTACGGCAGTGGGAGGGCGAAAGCATCGCTCAGGTCTCGCTTTGCGTGGGCAGTAGCCTCGGGTTTTCGGATGACCTCAGATCCAAGGCCAAAGGGATTTTGAGCCTGGGCCCGCAGACTCTGCCTCATGAACTTGCCCGAGTCGTCTTGCTGGAACAGCTCTACCGCGCCTGGAGCGTTACGCGGGGGCACCCGTATCATGTCTCGCTTTAGCGGTCCGGTTGCACTATAACTAGTTTCCGTAATGACATCGCATCGAGCACCTCAGGGCTCATCTAAAGCCATCCTGATTGTTTTGGATGGCTTTGGAATCGGAAAAGAATCCCCCTTTAACGCGATTGAAAACGCGAAGATGCCTTTTTATCGGCGTCTCCTGACTCAATACCCCCACTCTCAGCTCATTACCCATGGCGAGGCTGTAGGTCTCCCGCCTGGAATCATGGGAAACTCCGAAGTCGGCCACACCACTCTGGGCGCGGGCCGAATCGTTTACCAAGACCTCACCCGCATTTCGAAATCCATTTACGACAAAGATTTTTTCGCCAATCCGGTTTTGATCGAAACTCTCAAGGCAGGAGCGGCAAAAACGGGTCGAGTCCATCTCATGGGCTTGCTCTCAGACGGCGGCGTGCACAGCACGATTGAGCATCTACTGGCGCTCTTGGATCTCTGTGCGCAGCTCGGAGTCCCGCACGTCAGCGTCCACGCCTTTTTAGATGGCCGCGATACTCCACCCAACTCAAGCCCGAAGTATCTCAAGCAGCTTTTTTTGCATCCGACTTTTCAGACGGGATCGGCGACCCAGGCGCAGCTCGTCACACTCATGGGACGCTACTTTGCCATGGACCGCGACAAGCGCTGGGATCGTGTCGAAAAAGCTTACTGCGCGATGACCGGAAAAATCGCGGAGTTCGCGGCGGCAGCGAGCACAGCATCAAGCCACGGGCTCGCGTCTGCACTCCAGGCCGTCGAAAAATCCTACGAGTCCGGCAAGACCGACGAGTTTGTTGAACCCGTACTCTTTTCGCGCGATGCCGCAATGAAAACGGGCGACAGCGTGGTGTTTTTCAATTACCGCTCCGACCGCGCCCGCGAAATCAGCGAGGCCATCACAGCTCAGGAGTTCTCGCATTTTGCGCGTGAAGCCCGCTTTGTTCCTTCGGCCTATGCCGGAATGACCGAATACGACAAAAACCTTAAACTTCCCAAAGCCTATGGCCCGCAAAACCTCGACAACATTTTTGGATCCTGGCTCGAGGCTCGTTCCCTCTCTCAATTTCGAGTAGCTGAAACCGAAAAATATGCGCATGTGACGTTCTTTTTTAACGGCGGCCGCGAGGCTCCGTTTAAGAACGAAGAGCGAATACTCATCCCCTCACCTCGCGATGTCGCCACCTACGATCTAAAGCCCGAGATGAGCGCTTTTCGTGTCGCAGAAACAGCGGCCGAAAAAATTTCATCCAGGGCGTTTGATTTTGTTCTCATGAATTTCGCAAACGCCGACATGGTGGGCCACACCGGCAACTACGAGGCTGCTATTCGGGCGATGGCCGCTCTCGATCAGTGTCTCGAAAAAGTCGTGGGTGCCGCCGAACGATCAGGCTACCATGTCCTTCTGACTGCGGATCACGGCAACGCCGAGGAAATGCAGGATTGCAATGGCCACATGCATACCCAACATACGCTCAATCCTGTTCCCGCGATTTGGGTCGCGCCAGGAAGCGCGAATGCCCCAAAATCCGAACGACAAAGACTTCAAGACGGAACTTTGGCGGATGTCATGCCCACGCTTTGTAAACTCATGAACCTTCCGGTGCCTCCCGAAGTAACCGGAAAAAGCCTGCTTCCTTCAGGCTAGAAAGAATAAAGGCCGAGCGATGCTCAAGATTGCAGACCTACCTCGCACTCAGAAATACAAATCCATCGCAGTCATGACGAGCGGAGGTGACGCTCCCGGAATGAACGCCGCAATTCGCGCCGTCACCCGCTTTGGACTTTCTTTAGGGCTCGACATTTACGGCGTCACCAAAGGTTATAGCGGCTTACTCGAAGGCGAGATTCATCAGCTCAATGCGTCTTCGGTCGCAAATATCATTCAGCGTGGTGGGACGATTCTAAAAACCGATCGCTGCCTGCCTTTTCATAAAAAATCGGTTCGCCAAGAGGCGGCAAATATTCTCACCCGCAAAGGCATCGACGCGCTGATTGTGATCGGCGGCGACGGATCGTTTACCGGTGCGCATCTAATGGAACAAGAGACGGGGTTTCCGACGATCGGAATTCCTGGCACCATCGACAACGATATTTCTGGAACCGAAGACACGATTGGTTTTGATACCGCCGTTAATACGGCCATTGATGCGATCGATCGAATTCGTGACACCGCAAGCTCGCATGACCGGATTTTTCTCGTCGAGGTGATGGGAAGAAGTTCGGGTTTCATCGCGACTCAGGTCGGAATTGGGGGCGGGGCTGAAACAATTATTGTTCCAGAAAAGAAGCTCACCATTGCAGAAGTCTGCAAGACCATCGAACGCGGCCAAAAGCGCGGAAAAAGCAGCAGCATCATCGTCATGGCCGAAGGTAAAAAACCCGGGCTCTCTTATCGCTTGGCCGCTGACCTCACCAAAAGAGGCTACTCACCCAAGGTTTGTATTTTGGGCCACACTCAGCGAGGTGGAGTTCCCACCGCACATGACAGGCTTTTGGCTTCGGTGCTCGGAGCCTCGGCAGTGAGTTACTTACTTGCCGGAAAATCCGATTGCATGGTCGGAATTCAAAAGAGCGAAGTCGTGGCCGTTCCTTTCAAACATGTCGTGACCACGCGCAAGGCGCTTCCGGCAGAGCTTCTTAAAGTAGCCACTACGCTTTCGACTTAATACTTTTCAGTCGGGCTTGCTCGCTGGCATCATTTTGGCTTCAGCCAATCTCCCATGTTGTCACTTTTGTTTCGATGCAATGGCTGCGGCGAAAATCCGCGGGGTAGGTTTTTTCCGCTCTGTGAACTTTGTGGAACGTCGCTCATGCCAGCACCCGCGCTTTGCCGATATTGTGGCGGGGTTCATGATGCTTCAGCCTGCTGGCTGGGGCTTTCTCATGAGTCGCGTCGATTAGCAGGCGCACCGTCCCGCGAGATTGACTCGTATCATGCGGCGTATCTCGCGCTGGGTTCTGGCTACACCGTCCTGAGACGCTGGAAGATTCATCGCGGCTGGGCGCTCAATCGTAGGATTTTGAAGCTCAGCACGGAAGTCAGACACAGGCTCCAAAATCTCGACCTCACCTGCATTGTTCCCATTCCACAAAATACTCTGCGCGCCTGGCGAATGGGCGGGAGCCCCGCGCAGCTTGTAGCTGATTGGCTCTCGAAAGAAATCGCGGTTCCGGTGCTGCCGCTGCTGGCGACGGGTAAGTCCGGAGGCAATCCACTCAGACAGGGAGAACTCAAGCGCTCCGCAAGACTCGAAAATCGGCTCAGTTTCGAGCTCGCGTCAGAGTATGCGGCCTCGCTCGCAAAGAGCCCGCAAATTCTGCTGGTCGACGATTTTATGACGACGGGGCACACGTTGGGGATGGCCGCTCAAAAGCTCAAGTGCTTACGCAATAGCAGCGTTCACGTTTTCTGTCTGGCAGTTCGCCCCAGGCTTTCACGCGCCTCTGGCCAACATGATCGAGCCCACCTTGAGCCAGTCAATTCGACGCAGACTAGAGCCTGATTCCGTAGGCTGCCAAAAAGTCTGAGGCATTCTTGGGTGTTGCCCGCTTCAGTTTCGAGCACGGCTTGAAAATGTCAAACTCCGAGGCATCGGCAGAGATGGATCCGATCTCATTGAGCAAGCATTCGGCTGCGATGCTGAACCAATAGTTTTTTTCTTCCCGATTCCACACGCGAATGTTGGCAAATATTTTTTCCACACGCTGAATCTCCGGGCCCACGGCACCCTTCACGCAAAGGTACATTCCGAGTTCGCTGCCGGTTCCGGCTGAAGTTCTTACCGGACCGCGTGGATCACCCGTGACAGGGTAGTAAAAGTGCTGTCCGTCCCAACGCGTGTGATCGGCGACCAAGTAGCGACTGTCTTGATCGAAAGGAATTCCGCCTGCATGAAACTCACCCGCTGCCGCAGCCAAAAAAAGTTCCTGGGCGTATGGAAGTCGCGCGCCCTGGCTTTTGCAAACCGCAAGAGCGACTTGTGGCAGGACCATTCCCCGATGAGTGGGAGCCGGTAGCAGCCACTTGAGCTTAGGTTGCGGGTCATTCCAAGGGTCGTACTGATTTTGCTGAAAATACTGAAACACCTGGCGCGCCAGCGAGCGCATTACCGTGGTGATGGAATCTGAAGCAGAAAACGACTGCGCCTCGCCCGTGGTGAGCTTAACGAGCGTGAGGTCCACGCGAATCTGGTCGCCACCTAAAACGGTGAAAACACCGTAGGGCAGCATTCCGATTTCAATAATGTCGGCCGCCAACTCCTGCCTCTGGGTCGGAGTGAGAGCGATTCCGCTGTTGAGCATCTCGCGCACTCGGGCAGAAATTTTAGCAGCCACACGCTGATCGAGAAATCGGATCTTTTGTTGGGCGACCCGGGCCTCGCGATAGATCGCGTCGAGCTCGCTTCGAAACTGCGCCTCGAGTGAAGCTGGAACTCCCTGAAGTGCGACGTCGCGGTGCAAATCGTACACTGAATCAAAAGTCAGAAGGAGCTGACCCATGGATTGTGCGAGCTCGCCACTCGGATTATTTTGAGCACCCATGGCTTTGGCCATGGCCATGAACTCCCGAACCAGTTCACCACGAACACCGCCACGAGTTTGGTTTCCGACCTCGGTGTACTCTTTAAAGTCTGCACCCCGAATAAACGGAATCGAAGAGTAAATCGCGAAGGTGTCTTCTGGACTACCGCGAAAATCCGCCGACCGTGCTTGTGGAATTGACGCAACCACCGCCATCACCGCTGCAAAAATGAACGCCTTAAAACGCATAAAGATCTCCTGGCCAAAAAATGCCTGAAAATGATGGGCGCGTTTTCTCCGATTTGCTGCTACGTGTCAATAGTTGATTAATATCAACCGTCTTTGCGGTAATGGCCTGTATTTACTTGCTATTTAGGCCAGTTCCGCCTTTTCGTTTCGCAAGCGCGCTTGCGCGCATCAAGCCGAAATACACCAAACCCGCGACACCAAAACCGATAAACCACGCCAGGTGATAAACCTTCGCCATTCCAGCGAGCGCGCCATCTCGAGAGATCAAATCGATCTCCATAAGAAAGCCCGGCACATTGGGCAAAATCCCGGCAATCAGAGCGATCATCGCCGGACGATGGATCCCGCCAGTAAACCAATACTCACCGTCCTTGCGGTAAAGATCTTGAACGACGAGCACTCGCTTCCGGATGAAAAAATAATCCACGATCATGATTCCGCCGATCGGGCCCAGTAATCCCGAGTAAGCGATAAGCCACTTAAAAATATAACCCTGCGGATCGGCGATGAGCTTCCACGGAAAAATCAGAAGTCCAATGACACCCGTGATGTAGCCGCCCGTGCGAAAGCTGATCTTGGCGGGGTTCAAGTTCGAAAAATCATTGGCGGGGCTCACGATGTTTGCCGCGATGTTGGTAGCGAGAGTCGAAACCGCCACCGCGAGCATGGCGAAACTGACTAAGATCGGAGACTCAAACTTTCCGCCCAAAACCACGGGATCCCAAATCGTTTCGCCAAACACGATCGTGGTGGCGCTCGTCACGACAACGCCGACAAAAGCGAAAAGTGTCATCGAGGGAGGGAGTCCAAGCGCCTGCCCTAACATTTGGGATCGCTGTGAGCGCGCGTATCTCGTGAAGTCTGGAATATTGAGCGAGAGTGTGGCCCAAAAGCCCACCATTCCGGTGAGTGCCGGAAAAAATGCCGCCCAAAACTCATCCGAATTTGTAAACTTCGAAGGCTGAGCGAGAATCGGGCCCAATCCATTGCTTGCCGAAATCGCCCAGTAAAGAAGCGCCAGCGTGGCAAATGGCAAAAAGATCGCCTTGAAAACCAGCAGTTTTCGAATGCTCTCCACTCCTAGGTAGACGACAAACATATTGATCGCCCAGAAAAACAAAAACGTGATGGCCGGA
>CAMBEX010000119.1 GCA_945865865.1 Bdellovibrio sp. ZAP7 | reverse complement strand
CTGAGCCGCAAATCCCGACCCATTTTGGTCGAACGATGGCCATGTCTTTTTTGCAGGCACTGGGCGGTGGCAATGACTCACGTCGAAAACCCGAGCCTTGTCGAAAGATCCACTCAAATTCCATGAGGCGTCTCCATCGGAGGGGGAAGAACCTCGATGCGGTTACAGCTTTTGCAGGGCTCGTACAGGTGGCGCAGGCCCATGCGCAGTGATTTTCGAAACTCGCGGTACTTCGTGGATTTCCAGATTTCAAGCAGACTCTGGTCCCGCAGATTTCCCATGACAAGCTTTTCATGAAAGTCTTCGAAGCATGGGAGCACGTTTCCATTTACCGTGAGGGTGATGATCTGCTCAGGGATTTGACAGGGAGTGAGTGGCAGTCCCGACTCCCCAAGATGCGGCAACATTCCGCCGCGGTTGGTGAGGCGAATGTCTTTGTGATCGCGATAAACCACGCAGGATTTTTCGTCATTAGTGAGCAGTGAGAAAGTTTTTTCAAAGAGATGCAGCCGGTCTGCCTCGTGGCGCGTGACGATGAAGCGATCCACGCCCAGGGCCAGCAGTCTTCGAAATCGATCAACCGGAAGCCGCGTGCCGTTGGTGTAAACGACTATGGACGCGCGCTCGAGTTGCGCGCGAGTCATTTGAACGACGCCCTCGAAGTCGGAGTGAATGAGCGGCTCATTGTAGAAGTCAAAGGAGACTCTTCCAGAAAAATCGATGGAGCGCAGTTCTCTTAGCACCTGTTTCAGGAGGGAGGGATCCATCTCGCCCTGGTGTATCCGGCTTGCAACGGCGTTTGGGCAGTAAGAACACGCGCGATTGCACGCATGATTGATTTCGATCTCGACTGCGGAAAATATCGGCTCATTCATAAAACTCACTCAAATGAGCCAAAAAAAAGACCGTTTGTCTTTTGAATTCAGGTTTGCCATAAATTTTTAATGCTTTTCATGGGGTTGGGGAAGACCTTGTACAACTCTTCGGCCTGCCTCATCGAGGATACGGGCGAGGGCGCGGATATTGAGATTGCCCTGACCGAGCGACTTTTACGAAAAAAGGCGTCAGGGGCTTGGCCTGAAAAGGCGCTTCGCGAGCTCGAGGACCGTTGGAATGGACGCTCACTCCGCCTCGCCGAAAATCGCGACGTGCTCTCAGTGGCAGAACATGAGGCCGCGCTCGATCGGACGTTTCCACTTTTCGAACATCTCAAGAACTCTGGGCTTGCCCCTTTTACACGCCGCTTCAATTCGGAGATTATGACGGCCACCCATCATCTCTGCCATGCGATGGCCGCGATGCTGACCTCGCCCTTTGAGCGATGCTTGATCGTCGTTCAAGACGGTGCGGGATCCTCGTTTGAGGACTGGCTCGAGGCGGCCAACCCGGAGGAAATTTCGGCGGTCCACTCAAAACTCGATTTAGGTGGGGAGACTCCAGCCCCCGGAACACATGAGGAGTGTTCGGTTTATTTCATGGAACAAGGACAACTGACCTGTGTTGCCAAGCGGTGGAGAAAATTTGAACCGCATCCCCGCAGGCCCAAAAGCGCCCTCAGCGAAAGCGTTGGGATTTTTTACGAGAACTGCTCAGAGTATGTTTTTAATAGCAGTCGCTCGTCCGGCAAGGTGATGGGCCTTGCGCCGTTCGGCACGCCGCTGAAGCTCAACGGCCGCGCAGAATTTATCCGCAGTCTCGATTGGGCCCGCTCGTTTCAGGGAAAAAACAAGAGAGAGTGGCAAGAGAGTCCCAACCAGAAACTTTTCGCCGACATCGCTGCGACGGCTCAGCAGGAATTCGAGAAAGATTATTTTTTACTCCTGGAGGAGATCCGCTCTGCGTATCCAGACGTGGAGCATCTGATTTTGACCGGCGGTTGCGCGCTCAATTGCACGTCAAACGGCAAACTCGTTTCGCAAGGAGTGTTTCGTGAGGTCCACGTCCCTCCGTTTCCTGGCGATGAGTGCATCAGTCTGGGAGCTGCCGCACTCGCCTACTTCCGCGAACCTGGAACAACGTGGAAGTCGATGACACATGACAGGCAACACGGGTACTTTGGCCCCAAAAGTTCGACACCATCGCCCAATGAGATCGAGTCGGTGTTTTCGGAGTTTGAGATCATCCACCCCGAGTCCATCACTGAATACACGGCAAAAGAGCTTGCTCTGGGTGCAGTAGTGGGCTGGTTTCAGGGCAGGAGCGAGTCGGGGCCACGCGCTCTGGGTAATCGCAGTATTTTGGCTGACCCTCGCGTGCACGGACTAAAAAACACCCTGAACGCAAAGATCAAGTTTCGTGAGGATTTTAGACCTTACGGATCTTCATGCCTTCACGAAAAGGCGCATGAGTACTTTGAAGTGGAGTCAGGGTTTAATAACCCCTACATGTCTTTTGCGGTCAGGACGCGTACGAAGTTCAGGGAACTTCTCGCGGAGGTCACGCATATCGACGGCACCTCTCGCATTCAGACGGTGAGACACGGTCAAAATCCTCTTTTTCACGAGCTGCTCCGGGCGTTCGGTTCGCAAACAGGAATGTATTGTCTGCTCAACACGAGCATGAACGTAATGGGTGAGCCCATCGTTGAATCCGTCGAGGACGCGCGGAGGTTTTTTTCAGCAACTCCCATCGATGGGCTGGCCATCGGCGGGTATTTCATCAGGAGAAAAGGACTTTCGCGAACGCCATGAAGACAGATCCCGAGGCACCTCAGCTTGACCTGTGTCAGACGAGCATCGACATCCTCAAGGTGCGATGTCGAGAGTTACTCAGTGGCGCGCTCGATTTGCCACAGCTCGTTTTCCTCGATGATTACGACGCTTTTTCGGCGGCCATAAATCCTGACCGCGTCACGGATCTCGTTTTTTTTGGTGGTTTCGTCGAGCGCTTTTTGGAGTCTGGCAACTGGCCCGTGAAAGAAGCGCGACTCTGGGTGATCTCAAGCGCATCGCGAGACGCGCTTGAATCTCTTCTTGGAATACCGCGACAGAACATCGGCCTGATTCCACGAAATAAAATTTTCACCGTCTCTGGGGCAGCTCCCCCCATTCCGGGAGGTGCGGGGCAAAGGGCTACTTGGGTTTTTGCTGGGCGAATCTCTCCCACTAAAAACATCGAGCTTCTGGTGCGTACGGTCCACGTTCTGCAGCGAGATTGGGGACGAAACATCGAACTCCAGCTCATAGGAGATTTTGACGATCAGCCGCACCCTGACCGCGGACGCCGCGACGGAGCCGACCACCGCGCTCAGATTGAATCGCTGGTGAGAGCTCTTGAGTGGAAGGTTTCGCCTAAAATCAGGCCTAAAATGGCGGCGGATGAATGGTTTCGACAGAAGTTTGAAAACCCTGTGCTCGTTAATTTATCGACCTTTATTTGCGAGGACTTTGATGTGTCTCTGGCCCAGGCGCAGGCCGCGGGTTGGCCCGCCATTGTCTCAAATTGGGGCGGACATCGTGACGCTCGCGAACCAGGGACGTTAAAAATTCCGCCCGCCCTAATCGGGCACTCCCATCTTTCCTCCGAGGTTCTTGGCCTGCATGCCGAAGCACTGGCCGCGCATCTCGCGCACGCTCTCGAGCAGGATTTGACCGAAGGCATGTCAGGGCGTCCATATGACAACGACGAGCTCGAGATCCCGTCACTGATACGACGCGAACAAATTGATGCGGCACGACAAAGCTTTATTTTGAAATACCACCCAACGATTCAGCGAGTGCATCGGCACGGACTTGTGGCCTTCGCGGATTCGTCGCAGGGGCGGGCCTTTTTTAGCGCGTATCGGGCCATTTTTTCTGGAGGACCGTCGCGGCCATTTGATCTGATTTTTGTAAACGACCTCGCGCCAGGGGGCCCAGATGTTGGACGCACCACCACGATTTTTAGAAAATTCCTTCGAGAGAGCCGCTCGGCCGGCAGGGATCTGGTAACGATGCAGTACCGAGAGTGGAGCGAGCCGAGTTCACTTTTTTTATTGGCGCGTGCCCAGAGGATTGTTTTTTCGTTTGAAGCCGAGGGATCTCAGGAATTGATGCGCTTTTTGCTTCAAGATCTCGGAGTTTCCGCCGAGTCGATCGTGCGACCAGACGTGGGAATGGCCGGCGAGCTAAGATGAAGTGCCGGATTGTTTCGTCATCGATGGAGCCGCTTTTTCAGCCGGGGGATGAACTCATCTGCACTCCTATCGGGAAAGGCGATGAGCTGAGGCGATTTGACCTCATCGTGTTTAATCTCGGAGGTCAGCCGTTTTGCCATTTTGTCTGGAACGTAAACAGAGCCTCTACGCCGCTGACCCTAACCACGCGCTCGCTGCGTAACCCGACGTGCGATGACCATCCGATTAGGCTTCACCACATCATCGGTCGGGTGTCGGATCGTCGGCTCACGGCTTTCCAAAAGCTACGAGTTCTCTGGGTCAACTTGCTTAAGGGGACTGCGTAGGGTCGCTGTCGGCGAATTTCGTAAAGTAAGCCTTTTTGCATTCGACAAAAAGGCCTCGATACTCTGGAAAAATCTCTAAAAACTTTTTGTGCTTTCTTCGATCATATTCACGGAGAAACGAATACAGGTCTGCCCTCCCCTGTTCGACGAAGGCAGGATCCTCTGGCGAGAGAGACCAGGTAATCACATTGCGAAGCTTTTCTTTTTCATGGGCGCTGAAGCGATCTTTTCTGGGGCCGTCCATGGAGGAGCGGAGTCTCTCCAGCGCGCTCCGGAGCTCCTCGTCCGCAAGAGTCGCGCGCAAATAGGTTGGGTTGGCAAGGTAAGAGAGATCGATCGAGACGTTGGGGGTCGAAGCCTTGATGTCGACAAGGTCGTCCAGAAGGTTCTCTAGACTGCTGATGGATAAAATATTGAAGGTGGACATGAGCACGACTTCGCTTCCAGGGAGCCGCGATGCCGTCTTTCTTACGTTGCGCAGGAGATTTTCGTAGTTCAAACCATGGCGAATGTATTCTGCCCTGGGTCCTGCAGCATCCACGCTCGTGTAAATGTCGAAAGTTCCAATGATCCGTTGGGAGATCATCGGCTCAATTTGGGCGATGAAGGATTCAATGCGTGAGTCGGAGTGCCCGAGGTGCGAGTTGACGATGAGGTGGAGTTTTGGATTTGGCTTTCGTGCGAGCAAGGCGAGGAGTTCGTGGAAGCGCGGACTGAGCAGGGGTTCTCCGCCGGTGATCCGGAGAGTGTAGAGTCCGTCCAAAATATCCGGCAGCCACTTCCAAAAGGCCGCGACAAACGGGTTGGGTTCTGCGGCTGGCGGATCCTGCGGCATTCGGTGGCCAGGGGTTGAAAGTCGGTAGGGCCCGTGTTTTTTCATTTCTAAAGCCACCGACGAGCTGACGTCCGCCATGCAGTACATGCAGGAAAAGTTGCAGCGATCGTCGATCATGACTTCGAGATAAGTCGGATTGACGGGTGCGTCCCAAGGCATCGCGCGGACACGATCGAGCGCAGGGTACGCCCATGGATCCGTTGACTTTACAAAACGGTCGGACGTCAGTCCCTGATTGAGATCTTCGATCCTCCAGCAGTAATCGCATTCGGAGGGGCGAACTCCCTCGAGCATCATCTTGCGCTGTTGTTTTTTGAGCACGGTGTTGTGAAGCGCCGAAGGATCCGCCGCGAGCTCATCTAAAGGAATGCGGTGTCGTTTGGGATGGTGACAACTCTGAGTGGTGCCGTGCACTAGGTCGATCGTCACTTGCAGCCATTTTGCCAGACAGAAGCTTGGAGAAACGGCGTTGATGCGGGAAATCTTGTCGGCCGTCATCCGAGTTGTCCATTAACGAGGGCGTACACTCTATAAGCGGCATCGACGCTTCCGTCGAAAACCAGTTTTCCGTCGTGGAGAACGGCAGCGCGATTACAGGATTCGCGGATATGGTCAGAGGCGTGGCTCACAAGGAGTGCGGCACCCGAATCGCGGATCACCGAAAGTAACCGGGCACGAATCTTTGCGCGAAAAAACTGGTCCGCCGAATCATAAACTTCATCCAGGATCAAAAGTCCTGCAGGCCGCGCGGTGGCCAGTGACAAAAAGAGACGAGACTTCATTCCCTGACTAAAGGTTTCAAGCGGCGTATCGAGCTGGGTGCCGAGACCGCTAAACTCGAGACAATCTTGGATGAGCGAAGCCATTTCAGGCTTTTTTAAACGAGGGTACATCAGCCGCGCCAGGAGTGCCGCATTTTCTCGGCCCGTGAGCTCTGGAAGAACGCCCGCCTGCGTGTCGAAAATGGAACGGCAACTCCCCTGGATGGAAACACTCCCGAGGCTAGGGCGATACATGCCGGCGATGGCTCGGCACAGGCTGCTCTTTCCGCAGCCATTGATCCCAAGGAGGCCGAGCCGATCGCCTGGTTTTAAAGTAAAAGTAACGCCGCGAAGAATTTCTACGGAAGTCTTGGGTCGAAGGAGCGCATCGAGAGGCGAGCGGAGTGCATTGATAAACACGTCGCGAAGCCTGGTCTCGCGGTGAGGGCGGTGGCGAAAAGCTAAGCCTAGGTTTGAGACGCGGAGAATCTCGTCAGAGGTAAAGGTAGAATTCATTTCTCCTCCGTTTCCAATACTGCATGGACAGGAGCAGAAGGCCAGCCGAGAGCAGCAGGGCATTTCTAAACGCAGGCAGCGCGACTCCTTCGGAAAACCCCATGACACTCAATCGAACAGGCTCAATGAGGATCGTCATGGGATTGTATTCGACCGCCCATCTCCAATCCGCAGGAATGAGATCGACCGGATAAAACACGGGTGTAGCAAAAAGGAGAATGTTGAGTATGAAATGACAAATGAAGCGGACGTCCCTGAAAAAGACATTGAACAGCGCCAAGTACATCACGAGCCCGTAGATTCCGGCTAGTAGCAGGATGGCGGCCGCAGGAAAAAGAACCAGGTGCCAGCCGAGAGCTGAGGCATCGCTCATCACTGTGATTCCAAAAATGGCGATGCCAAAGGCCGCCGCAAAGTTAATCCAATTATCCAGGACCACCGAGAGGACAAACACCGTGGGGTCGATTCGAAAGGCGAGGAGTAGCTGTCGCGCGTTTGATAGAGCGGGCACCCCCATTTGCAGGCTCATTGCAAAAAAAGTCCACGGAAGCAGACCTCCCAGCAAGAATGCCGGGTAGTTCGCCATTTGGACTTTCAAGACGTGGCGAAAAATGACGCCCTGGACAAGAAGGAGGATCACCGGATTGAGGACGACCCAGAGAAAACCGGCAGCGGTTCCCCGGTATCGGGCCTTCATCTGGAAAAAGGTCAGGTCCTTGAGGGTCGACCAGTTTTCAAAACGGTGCATTTAGTATTTGATACCACAATGGGCCATTCAACAGAAGGTGCGACCCCACTTGTCGCTCCCGAAAAACTGATCCTGGTTGAAATTGAGATCAATCATGATTGCAATCGGGTCTGCAGTTATTGCCCCAATATGACCCATCAGCGCAAAAACCAGGGACGGATGACCCGGCCCCTGTTTGAAAAAATTCTTACTGAGTTAGCCGCAATTGAATACGCGGGCCGCATTTCTTTTCACTTTTACAACGAGCCCCTGCTTTCACCCGATTTGTCTCTCTTTGCCAGGCTGACCAAAGAGCGTCTCCCCCGTTGCCGCATCGATCTTTATACCAACGGAGAGCTTTTGGACTTGGGGCGCTTTCGCGAACTGGTTTCGGCTGGAGTGGACCACTTCACGGTGACTCGGCATGTGCCACCCGGAAAGGACTATCCGTTTGAGAAGGTGCTCGGGTCTCTGGATGAGCCCGAGAGGGGCCGAGTCCGGTTGCAGACGATTCGTGACATTGAGCTGACCAATCGAGGTGGGCTTCTCGAAAAAATAAGGAGTCCTCACGGTGATCCCCCCCTGGAGCTTCCGTGCTTTATTCCCACTTCGACAATCATCATCACCGTGAATGGAAACGTCTTGCCCTGTTATGAGGATTTTTCAGAACAAAATGTGATGGGAAACCTGAACGAAAGTACGCTGCTTGAAGTTTGGAATTCTGGAAAATACAGAAACTTTAGGGACTCACTTAAAAAGCCTGGTTCCCGCAAAGGGTTCGCAGTCTGCGATAAGTGCAATAATCGCAGTCTGCTGTAATCGGATCAGGTTTCTTCGATCAAGCGCGCCATGTTTCGGGCGAGTTCACGAGTGTCATCGAGTGAAAGCCGCAGATTGACGTCGTACTTAAGAATACTCATGAGAATTTCCATACTCGGAAGCAGTCCCGCTTTAACTGACGCCGCCTCGGTCGGTTGAATCAGGTCAAGCCATTTCCAGGCGACATGGGCTGGGCGAAGCGTTGGAAACGCCGCAAGGATTCCGTGCTGAATCAATTTTTTAGAAACAGCGGTAGCCACCGCCGGGTCTTCGAACCGAAGATGGAGTGAGCTCGCACAGTCACCCTCTGCGCACGCGCCCACCACAAGGCGAACCCCTCGTGCCAAGGACAGCGTCTCAGAGAGAATGCGTTTTCGCTCACGCAGACGTGAAAGAATATCGTCGAGGCGCTCCAGCTGGACCCGCATGATCGCACCCTGAAACTCCGACACCCGCATCGACATTCCAAGAAAGCGAGCGGAGTCCTGAAA
>CAMBEX010000118.1 GCA_945865865.1 Bdellovibrio sp. ZAP7 | reverse complement strand
TGACCACTTTGCTTGCGGCAGCCGCGGTCTGGGTGCTCAAATCTTTGCGTCGACCGACGCTTGAGGTTTTCGGGTTGAGCTTGCTCTCTCTTTCGTCGGGACTGTCCGTTTTGGTTTTAGGCTTGGGTTTTTGGCTTTCATACGGGCGGTGGGTGGACCCTTTTGAAGGAAGTTGGCTTGCGATGGTTGCACTTCAGGTCGCGCTGTTTTTTCCGCTCGCCCTTCGTGTGCTCTGGCCCGTGGCGCAGTCCTCTCAGCGTGTGCGGATCGAGGCAGCAGCGGTCTTGGGCGCAGGTCCGTTCAAGGCCTTTTGGTTTATCGAATGGCCTCGCTGGAAGATGCCGGTGGTGAGCGTACTCGGAATGGTCGCAGGGGCGTCGATTGGAGAAGTCGCCGCAGTCAGCCTTTTTTATAGCGAATCGATGATGCCGTTGCCCCTTTTGGTCACGCGTTGGATGGGGCAGTATCGTTTTGATGAGGCCATGGCGATTGCGGCATTATTGTTTTTGGTCTCGGGCGGTTTGATGGCGATTTTTTGGCGAATTCAAAATGGGCAAAAAAAGGGAGAGGTGATTCGCCATGGGTGAAGTTGACGGTGGACTCCGGGTGAGTCAGCTCACAAAACGATGGGGCGACTTTGCGCTTGAGGCGGATTTTTCGGTGGCTCCCGGACAGCGCATGTCTGTTTTTGGGCCCAGTGGCTGCGGAAAATCCACGCTCTTAAGATTGATCGCAGGCCTGACCCTCGCCGATAGCGGCAGCGTTTTACTGGGCTCTGAAAACGTCACGCAGGTGGTGCCCGAGCGTCGGGGCATCGGTTTTATGTTTCAGGAGGCAGCACTTTTTCCATCGATGAACGTGATCGAAAACGCGGCGTTTGGTTTGCGAATGCGAGGGGTTTCGCGCAAGGAGCGCGAGGCGCAATCTCAGAGCTGGCTCGAAAAGGTTGGCTTGGCCTCGAAGGCCCACGCGTCCGTTGAGACCCTTTCGGGGGGAGAAAAGCAGCGCGTGGCTTTTGTGCGCGCGGTCGTTTGGAAGCCAAGGCTACTTTTGTTGGACGAACCCTTTTCGGCGTTGGACGTAAAACTTCGAGGGGAGCTGCGTCGCGAACTGATCGAACTTCATCGGCTGTGGCCGGTACCGATGCTCTTTGTCACACACGATCAGGCCGAGTCCGAGGCGTTGGGCACTGCGCGGCTCGAGTGGAGCCTTAAGGCCGGTGGCGTCCGAAGTTTTTCTGCTTTGCAGCATTCTCCCTAGATTTGCAGGGTGAATGGGAGGGGTTGGATTTTGACCCATGTCTACGCTTTGAGACGAGTTTGGGCGTGACACCGAGTGGCTTTGGCTGCTAAAAAAATGAGTTATTCCGTAAAAAAAGTTAGGAGAATTTTTTCGAATGGCTTCTTCGAGCGCACCACAATTTAAAAATCTCACCGCGCCTACTCACGGCGAACGCATCACGATCGAAAACGGCATACTCAATGTTCCCAGTCATCCCGTGATTCCGTTTATCGAAGGCGATGGCACGGGGCCCGATATTTGGCGTTCCGCTCAGGCTGTCTTTGATGCCGCAGTCGCCAAGGCCTATGGTGGCAAACGCAAGATTGAGTGGTTTGAAGTTTTTGCCGGTGAAAAGGCATTCAACAAGTACAACGACTGGCTTCCTGAGGACACGCTGACTGCGCTCAGACACTATCTCGTCTCGATCAAAGGTCCTTTGACCACTCCGATTGGCGGAGGCATTCGTTCCTTGAACGTCGCGCTTCGACAGATGCTGGATCTTTACGTGTGCCTGCGCCCTGTGCGTTGGTTCAAGGGCGTGCCCTCTCCCGTCAAACATCCTGAAAAAGTCGAAATGGTGATTTTCCGCGAGAACTGCGAGGACATTTACGCCGGAATCGAATTTGAAGCAGGCTCTGAGGCTGTAAAAAAATTCCTGGCAACTTTTCGCGAGTTTTACCCTAAAGAGTTTTCGAAGATTCGTTTTCCAGAAAATTCCGGAATTGGAATCAAGCCCGTCTCAAAAGACGGAACCGAGCGCTTGATTCGCTCCGCGATCGACTTCGCGCTCGCGCAAAAACGCAAATCGCTTACGATTGTTCACAAGGGCAACATCATGAAATTCACCGAGGGTGCGTTCATGAAATGGGGCTACGAACTTGCCGACCGCGAATACGCTGGCAAGGTCTACACCTGGGCTCGTTGGGAAAAGACCAAAAAAGAAAAAGGCGAAGAAGCTGCCAATGCCGAAATGAAGGCTGAAACGGCGGCTGGAAAGCTCCTCATCAAGGATGCCATCGCGGACATCACGCTTCAGCAAGTGCTGACACGTCCCGAGGAGTTTGATGTGATTGCGACGCTCAATCTGAACGGCGATTACCTTTCGGACGCCTTGGCCGCGCAAGTTGGCGGGATCGGAATTGCTCCGGGCGGAAACATCAACTACCTCACGGGTCATGCGGTTTTTGAAGCCACTCATGGAACTGCCCCAAAATACGCCAATCTCGATCGTGTGAATCCGGGATCCGTTATTTTGTCAGGCGAGATGATGTTCCGTTTTATGGGATGGTTTGAGGCCGCGGATCTCATCATCAAGGGAATGGACGGTGCAATCACCGCCAAAACCGTGACCTATGACTTCGCTCGTTTGATGAAGCAGGATGGCGAGGCGGGTGTCACAGAGGTCAAGTGTTCTGAATACGGCAAGGCCGTCATTTCACATATGTAAACGGCCCACATTTTAATCAGATTTTAGAAACGACATCAGGAGAAGAAAAAAATGTCTCAACTTCGTAGACCTAAGATTTCAGTCATTGGCGCCGGCTTTGTCGGCTCAACTTGCGCGCACTGGGCGGCCTCCAAAGAGCTCGGCGATGTGGTTCTCATCGACATCAACGGCGATGCCGCAAAAGGAAAGGCGCTAGATTTATTCGAAGCCTCACCGGTCGAAGGTTTTGATTCTCGAATTCAGGGTGGAAGCGATTACGCGCTCACCGCGAATTCGGATGTCGTGATCATCACGGCAGGACTTCCCCGTAAACCGGGAATGAGCCGTGACGACCTCCTGGCAACCAATGCCAAAATCGTCAAAGAGTGCGCGCAAAACGTAGCCAAGCATTCGCCCCACTGTGTGTTGATCATCGTGAGCAATCCACTCGATGCTATGTGCCATGTCGCGATGTCCGCTTCGGGCTTTCCACGCGAGCGCGTTATTGGAATGGCCGGCGTTCTCGACGGCGCCCGTTTCAGGAGCTTTATCGCTGAAGCGCTCGATGTGAGCGTTGAAGATGTTCAAGCGTTTGTATTCGGCGGACACGGCGACACGATGGTTCCGATGCCTCGGTACGTGACGGTCGGCGGGATTCCGCTGACTCAGCTTTTGAGCAAAGAAAAAATCGAAGCTCTCGTCGAACGTACTCGCAAGGGCGGTGCTGAGATCGTGAATCTTTTGAAAACGGGGTCCGCTTATTACGCGCCCGCTGCAAGCGCGGTGCAGATGGCAGAATCCATCGTTCGCGACAAGAAACGCTATCTGCCGTGCGCAGTGCTCCTCAAGGGTGAGTATGGTACGACCGATCTGTTTTGTGGCGTGATTGCCAAGCTCGGCGCGAAGGGTCTCGAAGGGATTCCGACGCTTGAGTTGAATGTCGAAGAAAAGGCGATGTTTGAAAAATCCGCGGGCGCCGTAAAGGAGCTTGTGGACGCCATGGCCAAGCTCGGCGTTTAAGCGTTCAGGCATTGATATCTAAAACTGCGGCAGCGTCTGGGCTCAGCTCGGCGCTGCCGTTTTTATTTACACCCGTCATGGACGATGGAGCGAACCGCCCGGAGTTAGCGACCGCGCATGAACATCGTCCCGGCCCAAGCCGCAAGCAATCCAACGACTGGACTTCCGATCAAATAGGTGAGGGCAAGTCCCACGCGGCCGTCACGCAAAAGAAGCAGTGTCTGCATACTCAACGCAGAAAATGTGGTGAACCCACCCAGAAGCCCTACGGTGACTCCTACCGATGCCCCCTGAGTGAAAAACCAGCCCATCGCAAAGGACCCCGAGATATTAATCAAGAAGGTCGCCACCGGAAACGGAACCGTCACCCATTGAACAGCCAGCAAATCCAGAAAGTAGCGGGCGGAAACTCCGACGGCGCCAAATCCTAGAACGGCTAAGTAAGTTCTCATCGTGTTTGCTGCTCCCTTAGGGCGTGGGCTCTTCTGACGCGCCAAAATTCTGAGGCCGTTCGTTTTTGCTGTTGAAGGAGTCCCTCAAATGGTTACAACTATCGAAACCCACTATGAATATTCACGAATACCAGGCCAAGCAAATTCTCAAAAAGTACAATGTTCGCGTCTCCGAAGGGCGCCTGATCGAAGAGGGCGGCGACATCGCTGAAAAGGCCGAAAAAGCGGCTCAAAGCCTCGCGCAAGAACGCGGTAATAGCGTTTGGGTCGTTAAGGCGCAGATTCACGCGGGCGGGCGCGGCAAGGCCGGCGGTGTGAAGGTTTGTAAATCCATTGGGGATGTCAAAGCAGCTGCCCAAGAGATCATGGGCAAGACGCTTGTGACTCCGCAGACGGGAGCCCAGGGTAAAAAGGTTCACAGAATCTGGATCGAAGAAGGCTCGGAGATCGCAAAAGAGTTTTATTTCGGAATCGTAGTGGATCGTGCCCTCTCTCAAGTGGTGATGATGGCCTCGACCGAGGGTGGCGTGGAAATCGAAGAGGTCGCCGCCAAGCATCCCGAAAAAATTATCAAGGTCGCCGTTGACCCGACGTTGGGATTTGAGCCCTTTCATGGACGCAGGATTGCCAAAGCACTGGGACTCACGCCTGAACAAACCAAAGAGGCGGTGGGATTTTTCGCAGGGCTCTACAAGGCATTCGTTCAAGAAGACTGCTCACAGCTTGAAATCAATCCGTTGATTCTGACCAAGCAAGGACACTTGACTTGCCTCGACGCCAAACTCAACTTCGACGATAACGCTCTCTATCGTCATCCCGACACCGTCGCGATGCGCGATCTTCTCGAAGAAAATCCACAAGACGTCGAAGCCTCGCTCTATGAGCTGGCTTACATCGCGCTGGACGGAAACATCGGTTGCCTCGTAAATGGAGCCGGTCTTGCGATGGCAACGATGGACATCATCAAGCTTCACGGCGGCGAGCCCGCAAACTTTCTCGATGTCGGTGGCGGGGCTTCAAAAGAAAAAGTCGCGCACGCGTTCAAGATCATTCTCAAAGACCCCAAGGTTAAGGCGATTTTGGTCAATATCTTTGGGGGAATCATGAAGTGCGACGTCATCGCCGAGGGCGTGATTGCAGCCGCGCGCGAATTGAATCTCAAGGTTCCATTGGTCGTGCGTCTCGAAGGTACCAATGTCGAAAAAGGTAAAGAGATCCTGGCTGGATCAGGACTTAAGATCACGCCGGCTGACGGTCTGACGGATGCCGCTAAAAAAGTGGTCGCTGCCGCTAAGGGAGTTTAAAAATGTCGATCTGGGTCAATAAAAATACCAAGCTTCTCGTACAAGGGATCACAGGCTCACAGGGCAGTTTTCACGCCAAGGGTTGTCGCGATTACGGAACGCAGGTCGTAGGCGGCGTGACTCCTGGACGTGGAGGTCAGACACACGAAGGTTTTCCGGTTTTTGATACGGTCGAAGAAGCGATCAAAAAAACGGGAGCCAACGCGACCATGATTTTTGTTCCGCCGGCCGGGGCTGCCGACGCGATTTGCGAAGCAGCGGATGCGGGAATTCCCCTCATCGTGTGCATTACCGAAGGCATTCCGGTGCGCGATATGATTGCTACCAAACGATACCTGAGTTCCACAAAGTCTCGTTTAATCGGCCCTAACTGCCCTGGGATCATTACCCCGGGCGAATGCAAAATCGGCATCATGCCGGGCGCGATCCACAAGACTGGAAATATTGGCGTCGTTTCTCGAAGTGGCACATTGACCTACGAAGCCGTCCATCAGCTCACGCAGCTCGGAATCGGTCAGAGCACCTGTGTGGGAATTGGTGGTGACCCGGTCAACGGCACCAACTTTATCGATGTCCTAGAGGCCTTTAATGGCGATCCAGACACTCATGGTGTGATCATGATCGGCGAAATCGGCGGAAGTGCAGAAGAAGAAGCTGCAGATTTCATCAAGCGCGAATTCAAAAAGCCTGTAGCAGGTTTTATTGGAGGAGCGACGGCCCCAGAGGGTAAGCGTATGGGCCATGCAGGAGCCATTATTTCGGGTGGAAAAGGTACGGCTGAGGAGAAGTTTCAGGCTCTGCTGTCGGCCGGCGTGAAAATCGCCCGAAGTCCCGCGGATTTGGGCACGACCCTCAAGGCGGCTTTCGCTTAAAAACCCGCTCGCATTCGGAAACGAACTGCGTTAGTTAACTGAAAAAATTTCTTAACAAGGAGCCACTTATGGCGATCGAACGTACTTTTTCTATTATCAAGCCCAACGCTGTGAGCAAGAACGCCATCGGCGAAGTGATTACCCGGTTTGAGAGCAAAGGCCTTCGCATGGGTGCTGCCAAGCTTACCCGCCTTTCGCGCGAAAAAGCCGAAGGTTTTTATATTGAGCACAAGGATCGTCCCTTCTTTCAGAGCCTCGTGCATTTCATGACGAGCGGCCCAGTGTTGTTGATGTGCCTCGAAGGTGAAAACGCAGTGGCCCTCAATCGTGAGATCATGGGCGCTACCGATCCTGCTAAGGCAGCCGCGGGCACCATTCGTAAGGATTTTGCCGATAGCATTGAAGCCAATGCCGTTCACGGTTCCGACAGCCTTCAATCCGCAGAACGCGAGTTGGCTTATTTCTTCGAAAAATCCGAACTTCAAAAGCGTTTCTAATCACGCTCTGAGGCACTGAGGTTTCTGTGCGTATTGCGATCGCGCAGTTAGATCCGGTCATTGGTGCTTTTGACGAAAACGTCAAAAAGATTCAGGAAGCTTACGCGAAAGCTTGCGCTGCGAAAGCCGCGTTGCTGCTCACTCCAGAAATGGGGATCTGCGGCTATCCCCCTCATGATCTCGTAGAGAGGCCTGAGATTTTCGAGCGCTGCGAAAAAGCGCTGGAGACTCTCAGACAGTTGACTCAGGGTCAGGATACAGCGCTCGTGGTGGGCTACGTCGGCAGAAATCCAGCACCCGGTGGGCGTCATGCCCAAAATGTGGTGAGCATCTTGAGTGGCGGCAAAGTGGCCTTTACGCAGGCCAAGACGCTTCTCCCTACTTATGACGTTTTTGATGAGGCTCGGTATTTTGAGCCTGCTCAGTCCGCGAGTCTTTGGGATTTTAACGGGACTCCGACTGCGGTTGCGATCTGCGAAGATCTTTGGGCTGGCGATCCGGCGCTCAAGCGCTCGATCTATCGCAATGATCCGCTGGAGCAGTATCGCACTCAAGGGCCTCGGTTATTGATTTCGATTTCGGCAAGTCCCTACGAGTGGGGTAAGCGCGCTCGTCGTGAAGAACTTCATTCTAAAATCGCCCAGGATCTCAAGGTGCCGTTAGTTTACGTCAATCAGGTCGGCGCCAATGACGAGATTCTGTTTGATGGGGGCTCGTTTGCGCTCGATGCGAAGGGAAAGCTTCTGGGCAGAATGCCCTTTTTCAAGACCGGATTTTCTGTGGTGGAAGTCGACACGCAGGCCGACGGCCCGGTTTTCAAAGGCGATATCGAAATGCAGGCTCCCTCGGAGATCGAAATTCTCCATCGAGGACTTGTGGTCGGAATTCGAAATTATTTTGAGAGAACGGGCTTTAAGACCGCAATTTTGGGCTTGAGCGGCGGGATTGACTCGGCGGTGGTCGCCGCACTTGCGGTCGAAGCACTAGGACCCAAAAATATTCTGGGCGTGGCGATGCCCAGCCAATTCTCATCGTCCGGGAGTTTGGCTGACGCCGAGGCGCTCGCCAAAAACTTGGGAATGGCCCTTGAGGTCAAACCCATTAAGTTCCTGTACTCGACACTTTCGAGAGAGCTTTCAGAGAGACGGGGAGAGCTTGCTCCGATCGCTCTTGAAAATCTGCAGTCGCGTTTGCGCGGTTTGACACTCATGACGCTCGCGAACCATTACCAGGCGCTCGTCCTTACGACGGGCAACAAGTCGGAGCTAGCGACGGGTTATTGCACGCTTTACGGCGACATGTGCGGAGCGCTCTGTCCGATCGGCGATATTTTCAAGACTCGGGTTTATGAGCTGGCAAGGCACATGAACGGATTAGCGCAAAAATCAGGGGGATTTCCGATTCCGGAGAGCTCATTGACTAAAGCCCCATCGGCCGAGCTTCGTCCCAATCAGACCGATCAAGATACGCTTCCGCCCTACGAGCTCTTGGACGCCCTCCTTGAGGATTATTTGGAGCGCGGTATGGATTTGGCTGAAATTCACCGCAAATTTGATGCTGCGCCCGGAGCTCCTGGTCCAAACTGGGTGAGTGACACTCTTAAAAAAGTCGAGATCAACGAATACAAGCGCAGGCAGTCAGCGCCCGTACTCAAGGCGAGCACCAAGGCATTTGGAATCGGAAGGCGAGTGCCGATTGCAAATGCCTGGCAGGTGTAGTTTTTACGGCCACCTCGAGCGGGGGGCTTTACGGATTTTTCTAAAAAAGGTACCTGTGCATCAACAGACAGG
>CAMBEX010000117.1 GCA_945865865.1 Bdellovibrio sp. ZAP7 | reverse complement strand
TAGTAAATTTCCAAACAAGGGCCATCTTCGCACGCGCCAGATCACCTCGCGGCGAAACCAAGCGTTCGGGCTACTTTTGAAAGTGTAACCCTCGTGCTCCATCCACACATAAAGCTGGTTTAAAGTTGCGTCTTTAATGTGGCTCGAGTTGATGCGCCGAAGATCACGCCACTCGGCCACCACGTCAAAGCGCGGATCGACTTCGAGATCCGAAGGGGCAAATGAGTCCAGCTCGGAAATTCCAAGACGGTCGATGAAATCCCGGTTATTGGGCCGATAAGAACTCAAATGCAGCGGCATCACGAACTCGCCGTTTGACGCTTGCTTGTAGGCCACATGCGCAATCTCGGAACAAAATAACTCGCGATCGTCCTTCAAGTTCATCCCAAAATCGTAGGGCACTTTCACACCCGAGTCAGACGCACGTTTCACTCGCTCGTACATGAGACGAGCTGCCTCATGCGCAAGCTTCGCATCCGGCTGCCTCAGGACCATGACCCGAAAATTTTGATCCGCGACATAAGTGTTGAAAGTACGCACCGTGCTTCCGACTTCAATGTGGGCTTCAACGACGTGGCGAGCGCCCGTTTTCTCGTCGATATAAAGTAATGCCACATGACTGAACTGCCCGTCGATGTCCGCAAGTCTCGCGATCGCCGCACTCGTAAATGCGTTGCCACGACTCACAAGCAGATCGCCCGATTTAAGTCCTGTCGCAACGTCAAAACCCACGTAATCAGGATTGAGCATCAGTGAAGGAGCGGTTCCGGCAAGATAGGGCGCGGGCTTCTTGGCATCATAGGGCTCCGGCCGGACTTTCATCTCAGCGAGGTACTCCTCGACAAAACGAAGCACTCGCAAAGTCGAGCGCGCCGCATCCGAACATTCGCGAGGGTACTCGTCTTTCTGATGAAACCTTGCTAGCTGTCCGCGCACCGTGAGCCTCAGCTGAAAAAAGTCGCGAATCAACTCAGTGGAACGCTCCATGAGCGCCTCACGGTCAAAGGTCTGCGGATTGAGCTGGTAAAGATCGGCGGTCACTCCGTTCAAGAATTCCGCGCAGTGTGAGGACTCGAGTTCCGGCAGACGTTTTTCTAGCCCAGCAAGATAGCTCTGAAGTTCGCCCACGGTGGCGATGTTTTCGGTGACTGAGGTGGGAGTGCGTGGATTCCACACACGTCCTCCGATGCGCCCTTTGTCGGTCAGCCCCCAAAATGCGGCGCCCCCGATGGCTGCCACCCCAAACGCGATCGCTAATTTTTTGACACCCGCGCGCATACGTATCCGCCTCTTCAAGCTCACGTATCGGCGCGAAAACGATGTGGCTAAAGACCGGAGCTTAAAGCCCCAAAAACCTCTTGCGCTGCTCAGGCGGCGGAATCGGGCAGGATTCGAGTTTTTTGAACCAGAGGTGCCTGCGCGCGGCAAAAACCCGATATCCGAATTCGCGAAGCGGCTTTGGAATCAACCAAAAAATCGCCCCTACGATCGGCCACGGACCTGTGAGCCCCAACAAGATCCGCGCTATTGCGGATGACCGCCCAAAGATCCCGCTCGGCGTAACCAAGACCACCGAATCATTTCCTGCGCCAGCCAAAGCTCCCACGCGCTCCAACTCTTCGGAATCAAATCGCTCAAAAAGATAATGCGCAAACCCCGACTGCAGAGAGGCAAGGTGAAACTTCACGCGAGGGTCACGCGCGATCACGAACTGAACGAATCGATTGCAAAAAGTGCAAACGCCGTCAAAAAGAATAATATTCTCGGAGTTTTTCAAACGGAACGGAGCATCTTTTTAACTTCTTCGGTATGCTCCGTCTCCCTACGGACCATTTCGCGAGCCAACTCATCAATCGCGATATCGTCGCCGGCTAGGCGGACCAGATTTTTGTACATCGCGAGAGTCTCTTCTTCAAACTTCAGGCTTTCGGTCAGGATCTGGTTGACGCCGTGAATGTTAGTTTCTTCGACCTTGCTTGCAACCACCGGAGGGTGTCCGCCGAGCGACGTGATTTTCTCGCCGATCAAAATGGCATGACCCATGCTCTCGGTAGCCTGATCGCGAAACCATTTTTGAATCGGGATCCGGTTATGGCCCATGATCATAAACGAGTAGTGCAGGTAGCGAACGATCCCACCCATTTCGGCTTGAAAAATACCGTTCAGACATTCCAACACTTCTCGACTCGTTTTAGTTTCCATTTCACTAGTTTAAGCCGGATAGTCCCTAAAGCAAGCGGCGGTTCAGTTTTCTGACTCCGGCTCTTTTCCTTCTTGGAGCACCACTTTACGAACCACGTCAAAAGAGAAACCGCGACGCAAGAGCGCCTGCATCGCGCGCCTGGCCACCTTGCGATCCGATGACGCTCCAGGGTAACGCCGCCTCACGATTTCGCGCGCGGCCGCTGCTTCGTCGGCGGGCTCTCCCGTCAGACTCGCGGCCTCACCCACCCACCTCAAGACTTCGCTCTCTTTGGCTCTGATCCCATTGCGCGCCAATTGCGCGACGATAAAACGGGGACCCTTGCCGCGCGCCCAGAGAGTGCGAGCCAACATCCCAGAAAACCGCTGATCATCGATCCATCGCTCGCGCACGAGTTGAGCGACCGCTTGTTCGGCATCGTCACGTGATATTTTTTTTCGGACCAAAAACCGGATCAGCTCAAGCGATGCATATTCGCGTCGCGTAAGCGCGCGAAGCGCAAGCTGTCTGGCGTCTCTAGGTGGGGGCGCGGATCCTGGTTCATCGAGCGTCACTTCTAAAATCTAGCACCGGACGCTCAAGATCTCGAGAACGACAAACTTTCCGTCACGGATTTCCCATTTAACGTCAAAGTCATAAAGGGCAAACCCGTAACGGCTCCCTTGCGCCTCCCGGCTTGATGCCGGCATGCGACGGCTCTGAAACGCAGGCCTGGGATCGAGCGCGAGCATTTCTTCGATGAGCTGCTTGAGCCGCGGATAACGCGAGTCCGCTGATTTTTCTTCGACTTGAGTAAGTGCCCGCGACGAAAACACAACTTCTTGGCGAACGATCGGCTCCTCGGCCCATCCGGATGTCGCGTCGGCAACACCATCTGCATACGGCAAATACGGCTTGATATCGAGAACCGGGGTGCCGTCCAAAATATCCACGCCTTCGACCGTGATCTCAGCACCCCCAGGTGCATCGAGATTCACGTTCAATAATTTTACCGCACTCAAACCAATCGGATTCGGGCGATGAGGAGATCTCGAGGCCAGTACTCCTACTTTTTTTGCGCCCCCTAACCGGGGTGGACGGATCGAGGGCTTCCAGTTTTTTGAATCGTGACGGTGAAAAACAAAAATAATCCAGAGGTGCGAGAAGCCTTCGAGACCTTTGAGCGCTTGTTTAAGAAAAGGATCATCACGGAGCTTGATCACTCCAAGCGCTTGAGTCGCAAGCCCAGGCTGTCTGGGAATCCCGAACTTTTCTTTAAAACAGGAGTTCACCACTCCGATGGGTTCGAACTCAAACTTCATGGCGATTTTTCCAGCAGATTCGATGTACTCATTTTCACTCACAGGATTTTCCTTTACCAAGTTCTCCGCAAAACGATTCAGATATTTATTACCCGCCCTGCTCCGCCTCGCTCAATCCGAACCATTTTCGGTACAGTTTCAGTGCTCAAACCGTGGCACGCGCATTGCTCTATATCCTCCCTATTCAAGCCTGGACACACACTCGAGACGCCGGGGCCAACTGACTGACGGAGGAGCAAAAAAAATGAGATTGAGTAAATATGCGCTCGTTATAGCGGGATTAGCTGCATTTTTGAATGGTTGCGGCAGCCAGGTTCCCGAGGGACCCAACCCCAATTTACCCTCCGATCTCGCTCCCCTCATGGGTTCAGGCAAACTGGAATCCTGCGGTCTCAATATCTTTGATGACTCCAGGTACACGCGTGCACAGCTGCAAGTCGCGTATTACTCGGCCATCGGCGCAGGGGCAGTCGACGAGGCAACCCTCTGCAGTCTCTACCAAAACATTTGGAATGTAACCCCGGTCGCCGCACTTGAGACGGCCGCCCAAGATCATGACGGTGATTCAGCAGACGATTCACATGAGCGCTCGCACCGTAGACACCGCCGAAGAAGTCCGCCCTCAAACAATTCTAGCACTCCGGCTATTCCCCCAGCACCGCCGACTCAAGAGGACCTCAAAAACGCCGAAGAACTTGCTCAAAAATCGGGACTTTTCGATGAGTTCCTAAAAGGCCTGAGGGCAGAATCCTCCATGAGTTGCACTCAACTCAAGGATTGGGCTTACCAGTTTGACGTCACGCTGAGCGTTTGTGGTGGAAATCCAAGCACTCCAACGCCAGCTCCCACACCCACAACGCCAGCTCCCACACCCACAACGCCAGCTCCCACACCCGCGATCACGTTCGCGCAGGTCAGCTCACGGGTCTTTCAACCTCGCTGCATCGGTTGCCATGGAAGCCTGGGCACACATAGCGGAACGATGAACTCAGGGTGGATTGCCGCTGGAAATCCGACTCAGAGCAGACTCTACTCTGCAGTGAACGGCAATCAGATGCCGCCCTCAAACCCGCTTTCAGCAGCAGATAAACAACTGATCTCAGACTGGATCAAGCAAGGCGCAAAGCCCTAAGAGACACGACCCCATGAACAAAAAGACGGAGACCTTACCGAGAGACAGCGATCTTGAGCAGGTCTCCGTCGATTTCGATCTCCTCGACATGAGTTCCCTGCGGCGAATCCGAAAATTGAAACTGCGTGGCCAGTGTCTCGCGACAAATCATCTCGCGATGCGCCTCAGCGGCACCCCGAAGTGCTCCTGTGCAACCCAACTCCAGCCTAATGCGATCATCCAAATTAAAATCAGCCGACTTTCGCGCCGCCTGAATCTTACGAACGATCTCGCGTGCAAGTCCTTCTTGAATCTGCGCTTCGGTCACGGTGGGATCCACCTCGATCGAAACGAGCTGATGGGTGGCTAAATTTGCGTTATTTCCTCGCGGTGCACGGCGGATCTCCATGTCAGCCAGAGTGAGCGACTCCCCTTCCACCTCCACTGCGCCTCCCGCCTCAAGCTTCAAGAGCGCGTCCAAGCTGAGCGCCTGAATTCCAGCAGCCACCCCCTTCATCCGTGAACCCATGCGTTTTCCGAGCACCGGAAAGTTTGCCTTGGCAGAAATCTGCACGTACTGATCCTCGTTTGAATCGTAAATGATCTCCTGAATATTGAGCTCGTCTTTGAAGTAAGATTCAAATCTCCTAAGATTTTCGAGTACCTCACGGTTTCGTTGAATCACCTTCATGGATTTCAGTGGAATCTTGGCCTTGACGCCGATCTTTTCACGGTGATTTCGCCCGAGCATCACCAGCGCATCCATCACGCGCACCGCTTCTTCGAGTTCCGGGTAAATAAGCGAGATCCGCGCTTCAGGAAAGCTCTCCAGATGCACGCTCTCCTTTCGCGAAGTCATGTCACGCGAAAGATTTTGATAGGTCGCCTCCGCCAAAAACGGTGCAAAGGGCGCCATGATCTTGCTCAGTGTAATGAGCACTTCGTGCAAAGTCTCGTACGCAAAGCGCTTGTCCTCGGGCATTCCCTCTTGCCAAAAATGACTGCGATTGAAACGGATATAAGTATTGGTCAGGTCCTCGATGAACTGCACAAGCCCCGGCACGACGTTGTAGAGCCGGTAAGCCTCCATCTCTTTTTGAGTATTTTGAATGAGGCCGTGAAGCCGCGAAAGCACCCATTGGTCCAAAATATTGGGCGAGCGCTCGGCATCACCGCGCGGACGGAACCCATCGATGTTGGCGTAGTTCACAAAGAATGAATAAGAATTCCACCACTTGAGTAAAATCCGTCGAATGACTTCTTTGACTCCGGCTTCTGAAAACCGAAGCTCTTGCGCGCGCACGACCGGTGAGTCAATCAAGTAAAGTCTCAACGCATCCGCGCCGTGCTTGTTCAGCACCTCCATGGGATCCGGATAGTTGCGCAGACTCTTGCTCATTTTTTTGCCGTCTTCGGCCAAAATGAGACCGTTGACCACGACGTTTTTAAATGGCGCGCGATCAAAGAGCGCGGTGCCAATCACCATGAGCGTATAAAACCAACCGCGAGTCTGATCGAGACCTTCGGCGATAAAATCCGCCGGAAAGTTTTTTTCAAAAGCTTCCGCATTTGTTTCTGGATAACCCCACTGGGCATACGGCATCGAACCGCTCTCAAACCAACAGTCCAACACGCCGTCGACGCGCTTGAGCGCGGACTTTCCAGTAGGAGACGGGATCGTGATCTGATCCACATGATCGACATGAAGATCGTCGACCTTGCAGCCCGAAAGTTTCTCGAGCTCCGCACGCGAGCCGATGCAAATTATTTCGCCCTCTGGGTTTCGCCAGATCGGGAGCGGTGTCCCCCAAAAACGGTTGCGTGAAATCGCCCAATCGCGCGCGTTCTCCAACCAGTTTCCAAAACGTCCGTCCCGAAGATGCTCGGGCACCCACGCAGTCGTCTTGTTAGCCGCAACCACACGGTCCTTAATTT
Organism: Bdellovibrio sp. ZAP7; assembly: GCA_945865865.1. Taxonomy (GTDB): domain Bacteria; phylum Bdellovibrionota; class UBA1018; order UBA1018; family UBA1018; genus CAMBEX01. The sequence continues at coordinate 2,122 of CAMBEX010000117.1, read as the reverse complement.
TTTCGACCGCGACAAACCAACTCGAAACCGCGCGGTAAATGAGTGGGGTATCCGTGCGCCAGCAGTAGGGGTAGCTGTGCTCGATGGTTTCTTGCTTAAAAAGTCGACCGCGCTTTTTGAGTTCCGCGATGATGTCCTTGTCGGCGTCCTTGACCCGCCTTCCCTGATAATCAGGAACCTGGGCGGTAAACATCCCGTCATCATCCACGGGATTGACGACCGGAATGTTCTCACGAAGGCACGCGTAATAGTCTTCTTCACCGAACGCGGGCGCCATGTGCACGATTCCGGCACCGCTCTCGGTGGTGACGTGATCGGAGTGAATGACGCGAAAACAGCCCTCTGATTTTAGAGCGGATTTCTTGTCAGAAAAATAATCAAAAAGCGGCTGATACTTGAGTCCGAGCAGCGCCTCACCGCTAAGCGTCTCCACGACTTCGACTTCTTCGGTCACGTTTTTGTAATAATTTTTGAGAAGCGCCGAAGCCAGAATGTAGGACTTGCCCGATGCCTTTTCGAGAACTTTCACGTATTCGATCTCACGCCCCACCGCGAGCGCCAGATTGCTGGGCAATGTCCAAGGAGTCGTCGTCCACGCCAGAAAAAAAGTGTCCACCTGTCCGTCGACCGGAAATGTCACGGTGATGGCGGGATCCTGCACCTGTTTGTAATTGAGATTGGCTTCGAAGTTAGAGAGCGGCGTTGAAATTCCGACCGAATACGGAACGACTTTGTATCCTTCGTAAATCAGGCCTTTTTTGTAGAGTTCTTGAAAAACCCACCACACGCTCTGCATGAAACTCACGTCCATCGTGAAGTAGGCGTTGTCCATGTCGACCCAACGGCCGACGCGCTTGACGGTGCGTTTCCACTCCTGCGAATAGCGCTGAACGATCCCGCGGCAAAGTGCGTTGTATTTGTCGACACCCATCGCCTGAATCTGCTTACGACTTTCTAAACCGTGAGCCTTGTTGATCTCGTGTTCCACTGGTAGCCCGTGACAATCCCAACCAAAGCGCCTCGGAACCGAGTACCCCTTCATAGTCCAATAGCGGGGGATGATGTCTTTAAGAACGCCCGCCATGATGTGGCCGTAGTGTGGAAGGCCGGTCGCAAACGGTGGACCGTCATAAAAACTATAGGGCTTGGCTTGCTCGTTCGCCTTTCCAGTTTTTTGGAGGGATTTTTCAAAAATTTTACGCTCATCCCAAAGTGCGATCATCTCTTCTTCGAGCTTAGGAAGATCGACGCTCGGCTTAACGGACAAGAATGGTTTTTCTGGAGTCATTTCGTGCGACATAGAGCCTCGGTTTGGGATGTGATTACCCTACCAAAGTCTTTTGAAAGTTTCTCAAAAAGCTGTCTGTCCCAGTTTCGAAATCCTCCAAACCCGCACGCCAGTTTAGGGATTGACCGAATCCTCAAGTGCCTTTGAAATATCAGAGGATCAAAACCCTAAACCCCTCAAGGATGGTGCAAATGTTTTCAGTAAAACCTAAATTTCGCTCCGCAAAGGTTCTCTCGGCGACTCTTTTGGCCATCAGCCTGACCGTCCCCGCGCTGGCCGATGAAAAAGACGAGGCCATGGCCAAAAAACTTACCATCTTGCTGCGCTCCGCGCGCGCCGTGATTTCGGCCAACCCCAAGATGATCGGTGACCCAACGACTGCGGGACTCAAGATCGAAGAGTTCATGGATAGCACCAAAAAGAACTACACCAAGACGATGGGAACCGCCCTAGACGACGACGCCACCAAAAATCTCATGAAAGCTATTGAAGAAGTGGCGAGCAACGCGATCGGCGGCAAGTACAAAGACCGCTGGACCACAGGCGTCGAATACCCAGGCAAGTTTTTGCCCGCACGTTTTGCGGCTGAGGTTTCCACCCAATTCAGTGCTCTTTCGACCGGAAAATACGTCCTGAAGCTCACGGTGCCCAATAAGTTTCTGGTCAACAAAGCCAACCAGGCCGACGATTGGGAAACCGGAGTGATCGATGGAAAATTTCTGAAACCCGGCTGGCAACGCGGTCAAATTTACTTTGAGCAGGCCAGCTACAAAGGAAAGCCCGCATTTCGTGGCATCGTGCCCGAATATTACGACACCACCTGCCTCAAGTGCC
>CAMBEX010000116.1 GCA_945865865.1 Bdellovibrio sp. ZAP7 | reverse complement strand
GAAAGTTTTCTCCGATTCCAAAACAAGCGAGCGAATGTGTCGGGTGTTCGGCGCGCGATTTGTGCGGCGAGCGCAGGCGACTGGGAGCGGGAATCAAACTTTCTCCCGAAGGAGAGGACGCATGAGCACGACCGGTCGCAGAATGCCTGAGCTTCATGATCTTTCTTTTGAGCAGCGCCAAGTGGTCGAGAGTTTTGGCCAAGGTTTAGCCGTCTCTGCTGGAGCGGGTTCGGGCAAAACGACTACACTCGTGATCAAGTGCGCCGAACTCGTTAAACGCAATCCCCAGGCTCGTTTTGCCGCGGTTTCGTTTACCGAGCGATCGGCTGCGGATCTTCGGGCGAGTCTTTCACGCCGCTTTTCTAGTCTCGGACTGGCGTCTGAAGGAGGAGTGCTTTCGGGTCATTGGGTAATGACCATTCACGGACTTTGTGCGTCGGTCTTGCGGGAATACCCGCGTGAAGCCGGAGTGGATGGCGAAGAAAACATTCTTTCAGAACCCGAGGGAAAACTTTTATGGGAAAAGGCGGTGGATAGCCTTTGGCTCGAGGAGATTCCAGACGACGTCGCTGCGGCGCTCGATGTTCTGATGAGCCGCGAGAGTCGGTCGGAGATCCTCGAGCTCCTCGAACGAGTGCGAAATCTCGAACTCCTAGATGTTTTTTCTTCGCTCGAAACGGGAGATGCGTTTTCTGCGGCGTTAGGTCTTGCGGGAAGGTATGTGATTGAGCGCTTTCAGAGACTCAAGCGCAGACGAGGTGCCTTGGATTTTAGCGATTTGGAGCGTTGCGCGGATCGGGCACTTGAGCACCCTCATGTGCGCGAGTCGTTTCACAGACGGTTTGACCTGGTCTTGATCGACGAGTTTCAAGATACCAATCCGGTACAGGCAAGGATTCTTTGGAGATTCGCTCGCCCCGATCAATCCAATCTCTGCGTCGTGGGCGATCCTAAGCAGTCGATCTATCGTTTTCGTGATGCAGATGTGAGCGTGTTTGAGGAGTGTTGCGCCAGGCTTCCACATAGACTTTCACTTTCTAGAAATTTTAGAAGCCGTCCCGGAATTATCGAGTTCGCTAATCGGGTGTGCGCTCCGTTGTTTGAAGAGTCCGGCTTGGGCTATGAGCCTTTGGTCGCCGACCGTGCTGCGGATGAGTCGATGGAGCCCTGTGTTCGTCTCGATTTCGAGGAGCCCAAACAATGGGCGGCCTGGTTGAAGGCTGAGATTGATCGTGGAATTCCTGCTCAGGATTTCGCTCTTCTGTTACGGAAAATTCGAGGCAATGAACACTGGCTTGCGGCTCTTCATCAGGCCGGTGTTCCGTTTGCGCTCGGAAGTGGCGGACTGTTTTGGAACGACTCACGCGTGCGTGAGCTCGTGGCTTTTTTGAAGTGGTGGGATAATCCGGGCAATGAGCTTTCGGGGGCTATTTTCTTACGTTCGCCTTGGGTGGGAGTCGAGGACCCGGATTTGGATCAGTGGCGTGCGCGAGATCGGAGTTGGCGTGGTCCCTTTTTTGAGTCCGCTCACCCCTTGGCGAAAATGCTTTCTCCTTTTCGTCAGAAGCATATTCGGCCCGGCGAACTTTTGCTGGCACTTCTCGAGTCCCAGGAGATTGAAAATGAATTGGGCACACAGCTTCTCGGGCTTTGGCATCGTTGCGAAGACCTGTCGCTGAGAGGAATGGGTTTTCACGAAGTGGTTCAGGAGTTGGATCGCGCGGTATCGGAAGGAATGCGTTCGCGGGAGGTGCCCCCACCGACGCAGAGTGGCCAAGTTGCGGTATTGACGCTTCATGCGTCCAAGGGGCTTGAGTTTCCGCATGTGATCCTGGTGGACTTCGCTCGGAGTTATCCGCGCAAGCGTATGGGTTTATTGCTTTGGGAGCGTGAAAAAGGCGCCTTTGTCATTTCTCGTAATGACGAGGGGGCGCGCGATTATAAGGCCCCCGGTGCTCTTGAGCGCGTGGAACTCGAAGAGCGACTCGAGATTGCCGAGAGTAAGCGAGTTTTTTACGTGGCGTTGACTCGCGCGAAGGAACGAGTGGTGCTCGCTTGCGCGCGCGTGGACACCTCGGATCCTAAAAAATGGGACGCGCTGAAAGTTCTGGCCCAAGATCATTGGGCAGGGTGGTTGGAGGCGTTGGCGCCCGAGATGGTTTCGATGACTGCTCCCACTCCCACTCTCAATCCAATGTTCAGTGACGGGATCGTCGAGGCGACGGGCCAAGAACTCAGTGGCGATCCCCTCTCGGATTCTGTGATCCGTCATCAGATTGAACTCAAGCGCCCCCGTCATAGCGTGACGGAGTGGAATTTATTGGGGCGTTGCCCGCGCGCCTATGAGTGGACTTTTTTGAGGCCCAGGTTTTCTGAAAAACTTTTATCGGCGAGCGGGGAGTCGAGTTCTGAAAGCAGCGAAAGTTTTTTTGAGGTTGAATCGAGCGGACTCTCTCAACGTGAACTGGGGACCGCGGTTCATGCTTGTTTGGAGCACGAGGATTTTGAGGGACTTCGAGAAATCGAAAAGAAGGTGGGTGAACAGCGCTTTCGTGCTTCAGTCGTTGAGCAGTGGAGCCGATCGCAGGCAAGGCCCGACAATGCGTGGAGCGAAGTCGAGTTTGAAGCTCCTATTTCGGGCGAAGTCGTCGTGGGGGCGATTGACCGAATCACGCGCAACAACGCGCCGTCCGAAAATGCGTTTACGGTCATGGATTACAAGATCACCCGTAAGCCAAAGTCCGAAGGCGAGCTTTTGGAATCCTACGGCCATCAGATGAAAATCTACTCTTGGGCCCTGGGGATGATTGAGCCGGATTCCCGCGAAAAAACGCGCGCAGTTTTGGTAAATATTTCGCCCCAAGGAGTGAGTGAAGTTGAACTCAGGCTACCAAAATGGAGTGAGCTTGAGCGTGAGCTCGCCCGGGCCGCAAGCCATTCAAATCGGATTTTAGCGGGCGAGTCGGGCGCGCCCCGACCCGGATCACTCTGTCGACACTGTTCGTTTTTGGCGGATTGCCCCGAAGGCCGCGCGTCGCTTGAGTAGCGAATTCAAAAAAAGAGGGGCACTCATATGAACTCCCATCTTTGATTGCCCCATTTTCGACCGGACACTTTCCAGGCGCTCGTGCCAAATGAGTTGTAAAGCTCTTATCCGCATCACTATTTACAGCTCAGATCTCAAAACACTTCCGTACCGACTGTCAACGAGTGACTTTAGCCCCAGAAATCGCGCACCGAATTGGGTGAGGTGGATTCTGTCGGCACTTAATAACTGTCCTTGATCGTCTGTAATTGGAATCATCCCATTTTTGACAATCGGAGATAGGATAGAAATGTAATTCTCCGGCGGGATTCTTGCCCTCATTTCTGCCTCATTGAGTAGGACTTCAGGCAGAATTGTATTTGTGCGATTCGCTCTTTGGTTTTGGTTGATTCGCGTTAACCAGTTTAGATTGTTACCAAAGTGTTTAATCCCAACAAAGAATAGTTCCTTCTTGGAGCTGCGAGCAAAAGCCAAATTAAACTCAATACACCACTGACCTAACTGATCCTGCGAAACCGTGTCGGATGAAAAAACGATAACGTCAGCGTCTTCGATCAGCTTCGCAATCGCAGTGGGCATACTGTTGTGGGACAAACAGCCAAAAAAATCACTCCTGTAGACAATTTCTATTTTGTCCATTTGAAAGGTCTCAATAGTCATATTTGCAAAGTCCCGAGCAAAGCTGTTTCCAAAGATCAGGACATTAAGCTGACTTAGGTTTGAGAAACTGTCCTTCTTATAGTGGAAAATCTGTTCGTTATAGGCAGAGTGTTTGGGTGCAATGGCCGAGAAATTGCCCCTTAAGAAAAAGGAAGGCTGACCGCTAGAAAAATGGAGTAGCAACCCAAGTGCAATAAAAAAAAGGGATCCGCAAAACGAAAAAACAAAGATCTGCCGCCGGGAAAAAACCTCTTTGCTTCTGAAAGGGGACTCCACAAAACGCCACGTCAAAACGGCGATTATGACAGTCCCAACCATAAGCGCAAAAATGGCCATTTTTGAAGCCTCTCCAACTGAATAAATTCGGGAGAGTGCAAAAACTGGCTGATGCCAGAGATAGGTAGAATAACTGATCAGCCCAATTCCAACCATAACTCGACTGCTCAACACAGAATAAACGGCCGTACCTTGATCTGCGAACAGGATGATCAATGCAGCACCCAGAGTAGGTAAAAGGGTGTGCACGCTAGGTGTAGGGGTAATGCCGCCAAAGAAAAATACTGAAGCTGCAATAGACGCAATACCGAGAAGACTCAGCGACTGCTTAATCCAGTTCGCTGTTTTAGTAGGATTGTCTGAGTGCCGATGGAAGGCGATCAGGGAGCCAACAATAATTTCCCAGCCCCGCCCAAGTAGTGAAAAAAAAGTGGCCTTAGGAATACTGTTTGCTCCCCAGAAGGCGAAAATTAGGCTCGCTATGCCAGCGCAAACAAGAATTGCCTCCGCTCTACGTTTAGCCCAACGAAAAACCAGCAACATGAAAATTGGAAAAAGGACATAATATTGCTCTTCAACTCCCAGACTCCACGTGTGCAGGAGTGGTTTAAATTCCGACTCTAAGTCCCAGTAACCAGAAGTCAGCCAAAGCAGAATGTTGTTTGAAAATAATGCGGTAGCAAAAAGTGATTGGCCGAAATTTTCCAGAGGGTCTGGCAACATCCATGAGAATGCGAATACAGCACTGACTCCCATTACTAAAAAAAGAGGAGGCAAAATTCTACGTGCCCTTCGTTCGTAAAAGTGAATGAGGCTGAATCGCCGATTCTCCAGGTCAGTCAAAATAATTGAAGTAATGAGAAACCCACTGATGACGAAAAAAACGTCTACCCCGACAAACCCTCCTGCAAACGCAGAGAATCCGGCGTGAAATAAAATCACAGGAATTACTGCGAGAGCTCGAAGTCCGTCAATTTCGGGTCGATATCTCATCATGGTACTGGATAAGTATGTCTCATTGCTGAGGCGCACCCTTAGTTTTCACACCTTTTGGCCCAGATCTCACCCTGTCTTTTGCGCCCATGCAGCGAGCTAGTAGGCCATAACTGGCTGTATTAAGGGGTATTTTTAGTGGGTCAGGGGCCCGTGCAGGGTTCACTAAGAAGTCACGGTTGTAGGCTGATGCCAGCAACGCACTGCACCAGAGCTTCCTTACTCAAAGTCTTAATCGGGGGAAAACAGCGATGTCCAATTCGATAAGCAAAAGGGACGACACTCAAACCGACGCAGTACGGGTCGAACCCACTTCTCTCGCCCCCTCCCGCTCAGAAATAAACGGGATGAGTGCCTCCGTTTATTCCGCGCACGCTGAGTAGAGAGCTTGCTTCCGTGCGGCCGCCGGAAGATCTGAACATGAAACGGAATGCGCCTGACCGAGTGACGTGATTGTGCGATCTGATTTTTCGCACTTCAAGATCTCCGCGCAGATATCGCAAGTCTCGACGACAAAGTAGCGTGCGGATCTTGTTTCAAGCACGAGTGAGGCGCCGAGCGGCGAGCCACTTCCAGAAGACATGAACGAAGATCCAAAACCAAGTAGCTCCATTCCGTCAGTTGTGCTGCGGGTGGTGACGGGAATCTGGAGGTAACGACTCATTTCGGTCGCGCAAGAGTCCACTGTTTCAAGAGGTACCGATACGAGTTCATCGAAAGAGTGGCAGTTGTCTGAGCTGTGCACGGATGTTGCCATTGCGAAGTTGAGTTGGATCCGTGGATAAACTTGGACAGAAAATACGAGCGCCTCGCGATGAGTTTCGCCGCAGGAAGATTCTTCGCGATCGACCCGTAGAATTTCAAATAGAACCGAAGTCGTCTCGCCTTTTTGGCTGAGGTTTCCGATCACGGTCACGGGGCGGTAATCCACGAGAAGCTCTAGAGTGAGCTCGGATTTCCTAGGGGTGCCGCGCGCATTTTGAATGAGTACCCGGTGCTCAGGGCCTAGGGCTTCAAAGCTTTCGCGCTCTTCGCGAGTCATGGCGCTCGGGCGGACGCGAGTTGAGAATCCATCGAGTGGGTGACCTACTGCCGCGTCGCTTGAGCGGGATGCGATCAGACTTGCTGAGAAGGTGAGAGTGAGCGCCAAAACCACTGCTTTTGAAGATCTATTTAAATTTTGCATGGGCACTCGGTATCAGGACGCAGCGCGTTACGTCAAGCGACTATTTGTTAGGGATTCAAAAAAATTCGCTAAAAAAACAATGGGTTAGAGGGGTTATGTGAGGTGTCGGGCGAGGGTGCGGTCGGGGCTATTTTTTTGGCAATTCTTAATAACTTCAGGGGGTTCGAGTACTCTGCCGAAAAGTAAGGCAGTCCAAATGAAACCGAGAGTTCACGGCCTCTATTACAACCCCACATTTGTCACGCCCAAGGAACGCGAGGCGGTCGTGAGCTGGCTTTCTACGCTTCGTCCGATCTGGGAGGAACGTTTTTCTGACCACAACCCACCGCCCGAGGGGGAGTCGCAACGCTGGCTTTTGCGGCCTGTGTATTGGCTGGGCAGTTGGCAGTTTGCCTGCCTCAATTATTACTGTCCACCGAGCGGGATCGCGCATCGTTGCGTGAAGGCTGAACCCTTTCCTGAGGTGCTCGCACAAATGGTCTCCAAGATTGAGATCATGTCACGAAAGATTTTTATGCCCAGCGAGGTTCCGGAGGGGTGGAAACTCAATGTCTGCTTGATCAATTTTTATGGCAGCAAAATCGAAGATGGCAAGCGAATCGATACGGCGAGAGTGGGTGAGCATAAGGATTTTGAGCCCGGTCCCGTCGCATCCCTCTCATTGGGTGAGCGTGCTCTCTTTCAATTTGTTGCCAGTCAAAAAGCCGGAGATCCAGCAAAAGTAGTTTCTGAGCAATGGCTCGATGATGGATCGTTGCAGGTTTTTGGAGGAAACCGATGGAAAAAGCAGTTTTTTCATCGGGTCCAACGGGTGGACCGAAAGGGCGGCTTTCAGTTTCCGATCCAGGTTGAAAATTTCGAGACCAGACGGGTGAACTTCACGTTTCGCTATGTGCCGGACGCTCACGTCAGCCGATACCGCCTGCTACCGGCCGACGCGCGCTCCGACGTCAAGCGATACATGCTGCAACTTGCCGCAGGTTCGAAATTTTTTGCCAGCGAGTTGAAGTAGCGATCGAATCCTTCGAAGCCGGACTCGGCAGTTTTTTGACGTCGGTCTCAGTGTGGGAGCTTGTTAGGACTGACTGCCGGCTTTTTTTGATCGCTCGCTGTGGCTTCCTTTAAGCGTCCGGTGAAATTGGCCGATCAGTCATTGAATGTCCGTGTTCGCAAAGCCGCTCATTGCAGTGTGGATTGTTGTAAGCGCTCTTTTTGGGGCAGCGCCGTTGTTGATTGGGATTCAGACGGTCCATGCGGCTGAGAGCGGATTGCAAGCCAACGAGCAAGTAGGCCTGGTGGGTGATCTCAGTGTATTGCCTGCTATTCGAGGCGGGCAAACCAAGCTTTTCAAAGGTACTTTGCTCACGGTGGTCGAGCCGCTCAAAATGATGGGTGCTCAAAATAATTGGGCTGCCGCAGTCGTTCAAGATCCGGCTGGAAACAAATATTACGTCACCGCGGTTTTTCTCGAGGCAAATGTGAGTCGTCAGATCACTCGGGCCGCAATCGAGGTTCCTGGATCGGCACTCAAAGCGATCCCAGAAATCACGCAGCCCGCGTCGGCTGCGAAAACTTGCGAAAGGCCCATTGCAAGGGCGGTGGGAGTGGCTCGGGTTCCTGATAGCACTCCGCCGCTTGCGTCGGCTCCGAAGGCCAGCGATGTGGAATGCGTGGAATCTGCCAAGCACCCCGCCTGCAAGCAGCCTTGTGATCATACGCCGCTTCCCCGCAATCAGCGTGCACGGTTTCATCAGATGATTTTGGATGCTGTGAACGAACAAAATCGAACGAACCGACTCGAAGGAAAGCGTGAAATCAATCCAGCGACTGTTCTGAGTCTCATTCATGTCGAATCGTCCGGAAATCCCTTGAGTGAACGTTCGGACGGTGGAAAAGGTTTGGCGCAGTTTACTTTTGCGGATGTCGCCCAGGCTGCCGGACTGGAGTACGGTGCCCCGAAACCTAAGAGTTTGGATGTCGCTTTTTCTCCAGAGTTCAATCGTCCCGCAAAAAACGGACTTTATTCGGTTTGGAGTCCCAAAGGTTCGATTCGCGCGATCGTGAGCAAGTTCAGCGTGGATCTCAACAAAAGCCGTTTTATCACTGTGCGAGATTCGAAGGGCGGTCCCGTCAAGCCCTCCAAGCAAATTGAAGTTTCCGGAATCTACAAAAAAAGCGATCTGCATTCGGCGCGCTACCTGGCCGGTTATCACAATCGTCAGGCGATGGTTTTTTCTTCAGTCGAAGAATATTACCGGCAAAACGGCGTATTGCCGCGTGAATACGGACAGACATGGGAAGTGCATCGGAAGCTCAAGAGTACCCGACCACTCCTGTACAAAGAGTGTATCAATCGATGTCATGTCGAGCGGGTTGCGGGTCTTTGTGGCGATCAGCCTCAAGGGTACTTTGCAGTCTATTCGGGGGATTTTCAAAGGGTAGGAGCTGAATGGCGAGTGAGGACGGCATGAGGTGGGCGACTGGGCGCGTGCTGGGAATGCTTGCGATTGCTGTGGCGGCCGGACCGGTG
>CAMBEX010000115.1 GCA_945865865.1 Bdellovibrio sp. ZAP7 | reverse complement strand
GACCACCCCTATGTTTCAAGGGGCGGACTGAAGCTCCAGGGGGCGCTCGATCAGTTTTCAATTTCTGCGGAGGCCCGCGTTGGACTGGATGTTGGAGCGTCAACCGGCGGCTTTACTGATGTGCTGTTACGCCGAGGAGCTGCCAAAGTTTTTGCCGTGGATGTAGGCATCAATCAACTGGACTGGCGAATTAGAAACGACCCTCGGGTGGTCGTCTTCGAAAAGGTCAACGCGCGATCTCTGGAGTTTTCTGTTATCGGCCAAAAAGTTGACGTGATCGTCATCGATGTTTCGTTTATTTCCCTGGATAAGATTCTTCCCGCCCTCCTGCAGTTTTCAAAGCCGCTTGAAACGGACTGGCTGACCCTGATCAAGCCGCAGTTCGAGGTTGGGAGAGACAAGGTAGGTAAAGGCGGAATCGTTTCATCAGAGAACGATCGGCTTGAGGCTGTGGAGCGGATAAAAAGGTTTGGCGAAAGCCTTGGCCTCATCTGGCAGGGCTTGATAGAATCTCCAATTACCGGGACAGAAGGAAATGTGGAGTTTCTAGCACATTGGAAACAGGCCGAGTGAGGTTCGACGTTCGTCGTTTACTTAACAATTCGTTTTCGATTTCATTGCGTGGTCTGGTCCGCGCAGGCCGGCGCACGTCATTTGCCCTGGCCGTGGGAGTTGCCGTGTTTTTGGCCTCAGGATGCGCGTCAACGCGCAACTCCTCTCGCCCGTTTGAACCGACGCCTCATGCGCCTGCGGAGCGAGGGGTCGGCGAACTAAATCCTGAAATCATGGGCCCGCCCGAGTCGCAGCCCGCATATGGTCCCGAGCAGCCCGAAAAAACCCCGCTCACCGTGATCCTTGGGCCTGGAATGGCGCGAAGCTTTGCGGCGGCAGGAGTGCTCAGGGCTCTTGCTGAAAACAAGATTCCTGTGGGCGCAATCGTTGGCACGGAAACCGGCGCACTCATTGCGGCGCTTTATTCTATCGACGCAAAAATCAACGGGTTTGAGTGGCGGATGATGAAGTTCAAGAATGACGCCTTTGTCTCTTCGGGAATTCTGAGTCGGTTTTTGAAATCTCCAGGGTTCTCCTCCAAGAAGCTGGAGGTCGCGCTGGAGCGTGTTTTTGGGGCGACGGACTTAGCTAAGAGTAAGGTGCCAACACGGGTTTCTTTTAGAAACAGCAAGACAGGCGAGTTCTATTTTCTTGGAGAAGGGGAGACCGCAAAACTTTTACTGGCAGCCCTTTCCGGGCCAGACTGGCGCGACCCCGCAAACTGGCAAGGCGCGCCCGCCGAATCCGCGGCTTTCTCGCGCCCTTTTCCTGTCAGCGAAGCCAAAACGCTCGTCGGCGGACCGGTCTTGGTGGTGGATACGATGATCTCGACTCCGTCGGAGTCTTCGGCCGCTGATGCCGATGCGGAAAAAAAACTTTTTCTCAGTATGCAAAAAAGCAAATTAGGAGCGCGACAGGATCTTGAGCAGGCTGACCTTGTGATTCGTCCGCAGCTCACCGGTATAGGTTATCGAGATTACCATAAGAGGTCGGAGGCCGCTTTTCAGGGAAAGCGCGCAGCCATTGAGGCGATGCCGCAAATCAGAAGGCTTGCCGGAATGGCGGAACCCATGAGTGGCCGAGGAGCGCGCGCAGGCGAAGCCGAGGAGCAATACAGCCCATGAAACAACAACGACCGCGCAAGGGCCCCAAGGCGAAGGCCGGCACACTTTTCAAATCACTCTTTGCGCTTTTGATTGCCGGAACTCTGGCGGGCACCCTAGTCGTCGGCGCGGGGCTTTGGTTTTTTTCGAGAGGCCTCCCGAAAATCGCGACGGTTGCGGACTACAGACCTCAGGGAGTCACCCGAATCTTTGCGGATGAGGGGGAAAAAAGAACATTAATCGGAGAGTTTTTTAAAGAGCGTCGCTATTTGGTGGAGTACGAAAAAATTCCTGAAATGGTTGTGAGCGCGTTTATTTCTGCGGAGGACGACGCCTTCTTTCAGCACCAGGGAATTAATCCGGCAAGCATTTTGCGAGCGGCGATTGTTAATTTTAAGGCAGGACAAGTTGTTCAGGGGGGGAGCACGATCACTCAACAGGTCGCAAAGTCCTTACTCTTGACGCCGGAACGCAGCTTTTCGAGAAAGTTCAAAGAAGTCCTGCTGGCGGCGAAAATGGAGCGGGATCTCTCCAAGCAGGAAATTCTCTTTCTCTACTTAAATCAAATTTACCTGGGACGCGGAGCGTACGGTGTTCAGGCAGCAAGTCAGGCCTATTTCAGCAAGGATGTTTCGCAGCTCACGCTGGAGGAGGCCGCATTGATCGCAGGGCTTCCGCAGGCGCCGGGAAAATATGGGCCCCACCTAAATCCAGACAAGGCCAAGAAGCGGCAGCTCTATGTTTTGCGCCGGATGCACGAGAACAACTATATTTCACAGGCGCAAATGACAGAGGCCGCAGCCAAACCGGTTCGAATCTCCTACGAAGAGGACATCAACCAAAAGTTCGCGCCCTATTTGGTTGAGCATATCCGCAGACATTTAACCGAAAAGTTCGGCGAGAAAGCTCTTTATGAGGACGCACTTGAAGTTTCAGTGCCCTCGCCCGTTTCGCTTTCAATTGCGGCAACCGCATCTGTCCGCGAAGGGCTGCGTGCGATTGACAAGAGGCGGGGATATCGTGGCCCGGTCAAGAGGCTAAAAAACCAAGCTGAAATCGAAGCGTTTTTGGGCGTGGCGCGCGCAGACGCGATTCGCCGGGCAGTTCCGTACATGCTCTTTCTCCCAGAGGGCCGAATCGACCCAGTCGCGGCGATGCAGGAGGCCGGAATCACAGACGAGCTTTCATTACTCAGGGACGGAGATCTCTATCAGGCGGTGGTTTCTGTCGTAGACGACAAGAAAAAGTCGGCCTCGGCGCTCGTCGGCGGAGCGAAACTGGAAATCCCACTCGAGAAGATGAAGTGGGCGCGCGCGTGGATTGACGGAAAGTCAGTGGGCGCAGAACCGTCTGCTCCGTCTCGCGTCTTGCGCACGGGCGATGTGGTGTGGATTCGCGTTACCAGACAGGCTGATCGATCTTGGGCGGCCGCGCTTGAGCAGGAGCCGCAGGTGCAAGGGGCGCTGGTGTCTTTGGACGTAAATACCGGCGCGGTGCTGGCCATGGTTGGGGGTTATGATTTTACACAATCAGAGTTTAATCGCGCAATTCAGGCCCAAAGGCAGCCAGGGTCGGCGCTTAAACCACTGATTTATTCCGCCGGTCTTGAAAAAGGCTTTACTCCCGCGTCCGTAATCATTGATGCGCCCCTTACGTTTGAGGAGGGCGAGGCCGGCAAGTGGAGGCCAGCTAATTTTGAAGAAAAGTTTTACGGGGACACGACTTTTCGGCAAGCACTCATCAAGTCTAGAAATGTTCCGACGATTCGAATCGTTCAGGAGGTGGGTGTTTCCTTTTTGATCGACTACATGAAGCGGTTGGGTATGACCTCAGAGTTTCCGCGAGACCTTTCGATCGCGCTGGGGAGCGCAACGGTCTCACCCATGGAGCTCGCAAGGGTGTACTCACTGTTTCCGCGTATGGGTCGCCAAACCGAGCCCGTGTTTTTTACGAGCGTGAAGGCCCGAGACGGCAAAGTTTTAGAAGAAAACCAGCTCACGGCACTTAAGTCTCCAGCCACTCCGCCGCCCGTAGAGGCGACCGAAGAAGGAGAGGGAGTTGCCAAGGCCGAGACACCCAAGGTGACAGGTCGAGCGCAATTGTTTTTGCCTTCGTACCCGCTACCACAGGACCCCGGACAAATTCTTGACCCGCGGGTTGCTTACGTCATGACCCATCTTATGAAGGAGGTCGTGAACTACGGAACCGGCTATGAGGCGAAGAGCTTGGGGCGGCCCGCCGCAGGAAAAACGGGAACTACAAACGATTATTTGGACGCCTGGTTTACGGGGTTTACCCCGCAGGTGGTCACAGTCGTATGGACGGGCTTTGACTCTCAGCAGCCGCTCGGCCCCGGAGAGACTGGAGCGAAGGCATCCCTGCCGATCTGGTTGAGCTTTATGAAAGAAGCAGTAAAAGCCTTTCCGACGAGCGATTTCGCGGCCCCTCCTGGCGTTGTATTTGCCACCATTGATTCGAATAGCGGAAAAGGCGTTCCGTCGAGTTCATCCCGAGCTATTCGAGAGGCATTCATTGAGGGCACTGAGCCCTCACGGCAGTCCGCCGAGGCACCGGCCAGCGACTCTTCTGGCGATTTCCTTAAAGAAGACTTTCAGTAATTCCGAAAAGTTCATGGGGGGATATACTTCCTCATGGGGGCTAGGGGAGTTACGTTGTTTCGAAGTTCTTTCGTGTTTTCGGCAGCGCTGCATGCCGCGCTGTTTATTGCGTGGGCCTTTGTGCTTGTGGGTCAAGCGCATCGCCCTGCTGAACCACGCCCTTTACTGTGGGTCGAGGTTGACCCGGTTCCAGCGCCGAAGAAAAACAGGCGCGTCGAAAAAAATCGACCAGAACAGAGAATTGTACAGTCGGAGCTCGCCGAGTCGTCGGATGAGCCCGTCCCGCCGCAGGCTTTTTTAGGGGCAAGAAACCAGAGGGTCGTCAGGCAAACCGTCAGCGCTTCGGCTAAGAGCGCCGCAAGTTCATCTGAAAAGGCCCGCGCAATGGGACAAGCTCCCGTTCGGGGCGTTCTCGCTCAGTTGGGTTTAGCCATCTTACCATCGCCCAAACGGCAAGCTCCTGGCGACGCCCATCAGTGGGTCGAAGAAGGCGTTGCCCCTCAAGATTATATTCCTGGCTTAGAACAGTCTGAACGCACCGCGCTCAACACGAAAGAGTATGCGTTTTTTGGATACTTTCAGCGGATTCGGGAGCGCCTGGATCTCGCGTGGGAGCCCGTCCTTCGCGACCATCTGCTCAAGTTTTACCGGCAGGGGAGACGGCTTGCGAGCGAAATGGATCACACGACACGGGTCGTAGTGACTCTCGATGATCTTGGCCAAGTTTTGCAGGTAGAGCTCATGGAAGAATCCGGAACGCGGGCGCTAGATGACGCCGCAATTAGGGCGTTTAATAGTGCAGGACCTTTTCCAAATCCTCCACGAGGCATGATGGACCACGAGGGCAGGGTTCAGGTTCGCTGGGATTTTATCTTAAAAACTTAACGCTATCTAGAAGGACCGCGGACGCGATCCAGGCCTTCTTGGAAAATATAATCAGACCAGATCTGATCCATTTTTCTAAATGCTCGAATGACCGACTCGGCCCCCTCACGTTCTGAAATTCCTTGAGAGCGGGAGAGATGGCGAACTGAGTTCAAGATAGCGCGAAACGCAGGAGACTCTAGGAGGGAGTGCAGCTCGAGAGACACATCGCGCGGCTCTTTGTTCTGAGTGGAGACCAGGGCGGTGTTGAAAACCTTTACAAGGTCATCAATTGAAGCCGTTTGGGAAATGTCCGGCGCCGACTCTTGTGCAGAAGCAGGTGAGTGGCTGAAACCGTCCGCGGGATTAAAACTAAGCGAGCTAGAATTCTGCATAAAGTCCGAATCTGATTTTTGTTGGAGCGCGACCATAGCCGCGATCACTTTCTCTGGCTAGGGGGTCGGGGCACTTAATTTGGTCAAGAAAAATTTTGTGAAATCTTCATGCGCTGGCGGAGCTCAGTCACAACTGATAAGCAGTCGCTATGCAAAAAAAGAGCGACGTTTTTGTAGACCGGCACATTGGTCCTGGCACAAACGAGATCAAAAAAATGCTCGACTTCATTGGGGCTCCTTCTTTAGAGAAGCTCATTGACCAGACGGTTCCGGCCCCTATTCGAATGAAAGGGGCGCTCAAGCTTGACCCGGCCCAAGGCGAATTTGAAGCACTTGCATCGCTCCGAAAGATCGCCGTAAAAAACGAAAATTATCGCTCATTTATCGGAATGGGCTATTCGGACTGCATCACCCCACCCGTCATTCAGAGAAACATTTTAGAAAATCCGGGGTGGTATACCCAATACACCCCTTATCAGGCTGAAATTGCGCAGGGACGACTTGAGGCGCTGCTTAATTTTCAAACCATGATTTCAGACATGACGGGACTCCCGATTTCCAACGCATCTATGTTGGACGAGGCGACGGCTGCGGCCGAGGCCATGGCGCTTTGTCATGCAGTTAAGGAGCGAGACCCGGGTCTTTGTTTTTTTGTTTCGGAGCTCTGTCATCCTCAGACGATAGATGTGGTCCGCACGCGAGCAAGGCCGCTCGGCATTCAGGTGGTCGTAGGGGATCATAAGAAATATGACTTTTCGAAACCCACCTTTGGCGCGCTTCTTCAGTATCCTGCCACCGACGGGGCCATCTACGATTACCGTGAGTTTATTTGCAAGGCACACGGGGCGGGAGCGCTCGCCATTGTGGCAGCAGACCTATTGAGCCTTGCGCTTCTGGCGTCTCCCGCAGAGCTGGGGGCCGATATAGCCGTGGGGAGTTCTCAGCGCTTTGGAGTTCCGCTGGGTTACGGCGGACCCCATGCGGCCTTTCTGGCAACCAAAGAAGATTATAAGCGCCTCATGCCGGGACGACTTGTCGGGGCGTCCAAGGACGTAAGCGGAAAACTTGCGATTCGATTAGCACTTCAGACGCGTGAGCAGCACATTCGTCGGGACAAGGCGACGAGCAACATTTGTACGGCACAAGTGCTCCTTGCGGTCATTGCCTCAATGTATGCGGTTTACCACGGGCCCGAGGGAATTACCGCCATCGCGAGGGAGGTTAAGTCGCGGGCCGATATCTTGGCCGAGGCACTCAAGCGACTGGGCTATTCGGTTGGGACCGAGCCTGTTTTTGATACGCTTCGCGTGAATGTCGGCTCAGAAAAGCTCCTTAAAATTTTGGACCGCGCAAAAAAGAGCAAGATTAACCTTCGCGTTTTAGACGAGCGCACGCTTACCGTGGCCCTGGATGAGGCGGTCACCCGCGAGGAGCTGGCCGCATTGATCGGTCTTTTCGCTGATGGCGATTTAAAGAGCATTAGGCTCGAGGACATTACCGGAGCAGAAGCAGATTTTGGAGCCCTCAAGCGCGCGACGTCGTTTTTAACTCATCCCGTATTCAATACGCATCGCTCAGAAACCGAGATGCTGCGCTACCTTCGCCGCCTGGAGTCCAAAGACCTCTCACTCACGACGTCCATGATTCCGCTGGGATCCTGCACGATGAAACTCAACGCAACCGCTGAGATGTTTCCGGTAACTTGGCCGGAGTTTTCGCGAATGCATCCCTTTGTTCCTCAAGAGCAGGCCAAGGGTTATCGAGAGATGCTCGACGGGCTTTCAGCGATGCTGTCTGAAATCACCGGATTTGACGGCGTTTCGCTTCAGCCCAATGCCGGCTCTCAGGGTGAATATGCGGGCCTCTTGGTGATCAAAAAATACCTCGAAGCTCGGGGCCAAGAAAGGCGCGATGTTTGTTTGATTCCGCGCTCCGCCCATGGGACCAACCCCGCGAGTGCTGCAATGGCGGGCCTTCGCGTGGTTGTGGTGGATTGCGACTCAAGCGGAAATGTTTCGATCGAGGACCTCAAGGCTAAGGCTCAAGAACACGCAGAGACTCTCGCGGCATTGATGGTGACGTATCCATCTACGCACGGCGTTTTCGAAGAGGGGATCGTAGAAATCTGCGAGATCGTTCATCGTCATGGCGGCCAAGTCTACATGGATGGCGCCAATATGAACGCACAAGTCGGCCTGTGTCGCCCCGGAGACTTTGGTGCGGACGTCTGCCACCTCAATTTACATAAAACTTTTTGTATTCCTCACGGTGGCGGTGGCCCGGGAATGGGGCCGATTGGAGTTAAAAAGCATCTGGTTCCGCATTTGCCTAATCACTCTGTCATTTCGACGGGTCAGTCCGACACAGCAGTGGGAGCGATTTCGGCGGCCCCCTGGGGAAGCGCAAGCATTTTGCCGATTTCGTGGATGTACATCACGATGATGGGGGCAGAGGGACTTACGGAAGCAACTCGAGTGGCGATATTAAACGCTAACTACATTGCTAAGCGGCTCGACCCGTATTTTCCGGTACTTTATCAGGGAAAAAATGGACGAGTTGCGCACGAGTGCATCCTCGACGTTCGCCACCTCAAGGCGTCAACGGGAGTTGAGGTTGAAGATGTCGCCAAGCGCCTGATGGATTATGGCTTTCATGCGCCAACCATTTCGTTTCCGGTTCCGGGCACGATCATGGTGGAGCCCACCGAGAGCGAGTCGCTAGCGGAGATGGACCGATTTTGTGAGGCGATGATTTTAATTAGAAAAGAGATCGCCGAAATCGAGGCCGGCCAGGCCGACAAGCAAAACAATGTGTTGAAAAACGCACCGCACACGGCAGAGACCGTGGTGAGCGATCGTTGGGATCGTCCGTATTCTCGCGAAAAAGCGGCTTTTCCAGCTCACTGGTTGCGAGCGCATAAGTTTTGGCCCGCAGTAGGACGGATCAATAACGTCCTCGGCGATCGTCAGCTCATCTGTTCTTGTCCGCCGATCGAAGAATACGCTACTTGAGTGAATCGACGTAGGCCGAATAAGCGGCCGCGTCCAAAAGACCTTCGGTGCTAGCGCTGTCGGCAATTTGAATTTTGATCATCCAGCCCGCTCCGTGCGCGTCTTGATTGACGAGCGCGGGATTGTCAGTGAGCGCGGCGTTCACTTCCAGCACAGTTCCGCTCACGGGAGCATAAAGGTCAGAGTGT
>CAMBEX010000114.1 GCA_945865865.1 Bdellovibrio sp. ZAP7 | reverse complement strand
GTGACATGAAAAAACTTTTGATTGCGTTCGGTGTGTTTGGGGCTCTCTTGGTGGCTGCCGCAGGGGTGGTTCCCCTCGTAGTGGATGTTGATCAGTACCGCCCGCAACTGGTGGAACTGGCCAATCAAAAGATCGACGGAAAACTCGAGCTCGGAAAACTCAAACTTTCGCTCTGGGGTCAGATCCGTGTGGAGGTTGGCGGCCTCAAGCTTACGGACTCAACGGGGAGTCCTGTGGTTCAGGTAGAAGACGCGTATTTTCACCTGCCTTTTTCGTCGATTTTCGCGGGATCTCCGCTTTTGACCTTCAAGATGCAAAAGCCTTCTGTTCACGTGATTAAAAACAAGAGCGGCAAGCTCAACGTCATGGCGCTTCTTAGGTCCGCACCCAAAACGGAGGCTCCGGCCGAATCCGAGGTGCAAGCAAAAGAAAAAAGATCTCAGCAAACCAGTGCGACGATCGCGCTTCCGGCCATTGCCACGCGTGCGCGATTGGGTGTGGAGCTGAGTCATGCGGAACTGAGCTATCAGGATCAGCTCACCGGAGTGGATGCAAGAGTTCAGGATTTCAATCTGACTCTAAAAGACATTTCGCTTTCGCGTCCGACTGAGATGGAGATTGTCGCTCAGCTCGATACAAAACTCGGAAAAACTTTCGCCGTCAAAGGCCCGGTCCGAATGCACGCTCAAGCCCGGCCTGAGTTTGAGGGCCAGAAGTTTTCTAAGGCGACCGTCACCTTTTTGCTTAACCTCGACGATCTCGAGATCGAGATTCCTGGAGTTTTTCAAAAAAAGGCAGGAGTCCTCGCGAAGGTCGATGGAACTCTTTCGTCCTCCGAAGCGCAGGCCGCTATTGAGCGTCTCAATTTTCGTTTTCATAATGCCGAACTCACGGCCGAAGGAAAAATTCTCAATGTCGTGCAGTCCCCCACGGTCAATCTCAAGCTGGATTCCAACGAAATCGAGTTTGCACCGTGGGTTGAGCTCGTGCCGATGCTAAAGGCTTATGAGTTAGGTGGAAGTGCCGAACTTCACGCGGCAGTGAATGGACCAGCCGAAAAGCTCACGTATCAGGCCGCCGTAAGAGTAAAAAAACTCACGGCGAAAGCTCCGGGACTCAAGGCCCAGCCCACGATCGACGGAGAGATCCAGGTAGTCACTGACCAAATCGAAAAGATTTCGTTCACACTCAAAGCACCGGGTACTGAGATTCGTCTCACAGGTAAGCTCGCCTCGTTTTTGAGTCCTCGCGTCGAGCTTCAAGTTTCGTCACCTGGGATGGATCTCGATCAGCTCGTGGATTTTCAGGCGCGTGCGGCAGCCAAGGCTGCTCAGGCAAAGTCCTCCGACGCCACCGCCTCAAAGGCCAGCGGCTCTACTGCACCTGCGGCCACCGCTGACCTCGATGCTCTTCTCGAACCCCTTAGAAAAAATCCGATTGCTGCCCGCACGACCGCCACTTTGGGCGTAAACATTAAGTCCCTCAAAGCCATGAATGTTGCGATGACTGATTTGTCGGGTCGAATGACTTTCAAAGATCTCACTGCGACGATTGACGGATTTGGCCTCAAGATTTTTGATGGGTCGGTTCAGACGTCTGCAACCGTCGCGCTGAAGCCCCAGGTTCCCACTTATAGGTTTTCTCTAAAAGTAGATGATTTGGAGCTTAAAAAGGCTGTTGAATCTCAGTTTTCGATTTTAAAAAACACGGTACTCGGGCAAGCGGACTTTAAGATGGAGGGTCAAGGCTCAAGCTTCAATACGGATCGAGCCATCGGATCGCTCAGCGCCAAGGGCTCGATGAAAATCTCAAAGGCCACCTTAGCGACCATCGATGTAGGAAAAATGGCAGGTGAGGCGCTCAACAAGGCCATAGAAAAACTTTCGGACAAAGTGCCCGCCGTAAAAGGCAAGTCGATCAAGGTTCCAGGCGGACGCGAGTCTCGTTTTGAATTGATCAGCTCGGACTTCACGATTGGTTCTGGAAAGTTTTCGGCGCCCAATTTTTCGGCCAAGGCCGAAGCCAATCAGGGAATCGACTTCAGCGGTCGCACCACTGTGGGTCTCAAGGATATGTCGCTGGATACCGCCTGGGAGATTGTCGACACCTACAACGTGACTAAGGCGTATGATCTTTCCGCGGAGGTCGCGGGCACACAGGTCCCACACATTCTTTCGGATAAGGGCAAGCCCGTGCGTTTTCCGGTGTCTGCCGGATGTAAGGTGGTCGCGCCCTGTTATTCGTACACCGAGGTGCCTGAGTTTCTAGCCAAAGTCGCGCTGGCCAATGTCGGACAGGCAGCCACTGGTAGAGCAAAAGCCGAGATTCAAAAAAAGGCCGAGGAGTTTATCCGCAAGCAGGCTCCTCCCTCGCTTCAAGAAGCAGCCAAGGGTCTGACCAAAAAACTTTTTGGTCGTTAAGCGGCCTTTTTGATGCTGCCCTTGAATTTCGAGGCCGAGAGGTTGACGGATTTTCCAAACGTCACCACGGCGATGCGGATATCGCGCCTGAAACTTCGCAGAGCGTCTCGGCGATTTTGTACTAGCCAGGAGGCTCGATCGGCAGTGCGGGTGACTTGGCCGGAGAGTCGTGAGATCCATCCCGGAATTCCGCTCTGAGGTCCTTTTTCGTACTGATTTTCAAGATAAGCGATGATGGTTTCGCTTTTGTAGAGTTTAACTCCGGTCGAATGATCGATCAAAAATGGAATTTCATCGCGTCCGCCTTCATCGAACATCCGCTTGTGCGTGATCGGCTCGCTCGGAGTCACGGTGTGCGCGACAAAGTCGAGACCCATTTCAGAAAGTCTTTGTCGGACCGCGTGGCAAGAAATGTCTGTCTCGTTTTGAAAGAGTTCAATGGCGGGTGTGCTTTGCCCCGAGGCTTCAGTTTTGGCTGACTTTCCAGGACCGCTTGAACCACTCGAGCCGCGATTTAGGGTCTTGAGGATGCGACGAGTTTTTTCACTCCGCTGAGCCATTCGAAGGGTTGGGTTTTTCATGCTCTGAGGCGGTGCAACTGCGATGCCGCCAGGGTAACTAAGGGTCGAGCGCGCGCAGAGCGCCAAAGCGCAATCCTCGGCTGCTGATCCGCACGCTCGCGAAATTCAAAATCTCCATGGAGCGCCAAAGAATCAGGGCCCCAGCAAGTAGAACATCAGCGCGCCCCTCTTCTATTCCCGGGAGTTTCCGGCGTTCTTCGACCGTTCGCCACTTGAGTTCTTCTACGGCGCGGTGAACGTCTCCCCGCGTGAGTTCTATTTGATCAATCCGCTCGGCATTGAAAACATCCATTCCCGCTTGCCAGGCGGCAAGTGTCGTAGCGGTACCAGCGACTGCGCAAAGTCCAATATTCCCAGACAAGGCAGCTCGCCACTCCGGCATTTCAGCGGAGAGGAGCGCATCGTCGACTGCAGCCTGACACTTCCAAAACTGTTCGTCGCTCACCGCTGTGTTCGGATCAGTTTTGAGGTAGCGCTCAGTAAAACGCACAGAGCCGATATCCACGCTTTGACCACGTCCAGCGATCATGTACTCCGTGCTACCACCGCCGATATCGATAACTGCCGTTTTTTCTGGCGTCATCCCGGGCAAGAGGCCGCCCAGGTGAGTGAGGCGCGCTTCGTCGTCGCCTGAAATTCTTCGAAATTTAAATCCGGTTTCTCGTTCTACTTGTGCAAAAAAATCAGCGCTGTTTGCGGCGTCGCGTGAACCGCTGGTGGCTACACAGATCGTCTCGCGAGTATCCCCACCTAAGGCGCGGAGTTTCAGTGCATAATCTTTGAGGCAGGTGAGAGTGCGTTCCATTGCGACTGAAATAAACGCACGATTGAGATCGACTCCCTGGCCCAGTCGAACCACAGTCGCAAAATCTCCGAGGACTTTTTGAATTTCACGGCTCGAAAAATCCCACTGCGCCACGAGCAGCAGGCAGGTGTTGGTACCCAGATCAATGGAGCTTCGGACTGATAAGTGTTGAGACTCGGTGCTTTGTGGCATGGCCTCAAAATAGCGCAAAACCGGGCGCGAAACCAGCGGGCGCTTCGAGCCCACTGACCAACGCGACTAAATTTGCTCGCGCAGATTTTCGGAGAGGCGGCGGTCGCGCTGAGCGATTCGGCGAAGCAGGGACTCGCGAAACTCCGGATCAGCAGCCTTGAGCATTTCAAGGACTTGGCCAAAGCCATCCACCTTGATGGGCGCGTCTTTTTGGGTGGTTTCGTCACCGGCGCCGTTTTCCGGCGTGGTGTTGGCAACCGTATTTGAACTTTTATTGAATCTTCCTGAATTCATGCGGCTGTAACTCATGTGGGCACTCCTTCTTTTGGTTTATGTAAATTGTTTCTTTGCACCGTCTTGCGCGACTGTTCCAAGATCTTGTCCGAAGAGGCTTGCGTATCTTTGCGGAGCTTTTCGAGTTGCGCCTCGGCGTTTCTCCGGTAGTCATGAATTTTCAGCTGCTGACTGGTGCGCATGCTGGCGATGTCGCTGTCGGCCGTTTTGCTTTCCTCGGCGATTTTCTCGTCTTTTGCCTGCCGAACTTCGCGGAGCCTCTGCTCGAGCTTCTCACCTTCCGACGAAATCTGGATTTCGTAATCCGCTCGGAGTTTTTCGAGCTGAGTACCCTGAGACTCAATGGCTCGCTCGAGTTCTTGAGCGTGTCGATCGTTGAGTTCGCGCATCTCCATGTCGTGGCGTTGCTGAGATTGCGCGCGAAAGTGACGCATCTTAAGATCATCGGTCGAGGCTGAGGTAACTTCTTTGGTCGACATGGACTGGGTAGACTCCTATGCCGGTTCTTTCGCCGGCCTTAACGTTGATTATGTCGGGTTGCCGGCGCTCCCGAAATCGGCAGAATTTGCCGAGGCGACCGGTTGAGTCCCTCGCTGTTGGGAGCTGTAAAATCCGCGGTGGCATTTCAAACTCACCGCCGTTAGACTCTTGACGCTATGAAAGAATCACTCGTCTTTTTGTCCGGCAAACGCACACCCTTTGGCTCTTACGGGGGTTCGCTCAAGGACACTAATCCCTCGGAGCTTGGCGTTGAGTGTTCAAGAGCGGCACTTGCGCAAGCCGGCGTCCAGCCCGATCAAATCGATCATGTCATTTTTGGAAACGTCCTGCATTCGGCGCCCGATAGCATCTACACTCCGCGCCACATTGGATTGAAGCTTGGGGTCCCTCAAAATATTCCGGCACTGGGGATCAATCGCCTCTGCGGCTCAGGCTTTCAGACCATCATTGAGGCCTTTCACCAGATGCTTGCCGGTGATTCTAAGATCGCTCTCGTGGGTGGCGTCGAAAACATGAGCATGGCTCCTTATGTCCTTCGCGGCGCTCGCTGGGGACTGCGAATGGGTCACACACAAACGTTTGATTCGATGATGGAGTCGCTCACGGACTCCTACGTTCAGGCACCCATGGCGATCACCGCCGAAAACCTCGCGCAGCAGTATTCGATTTCGCGCGAGCAGATCGATGCCTTCGCCCTTCGCAGCCAGGAGCTCACAAAAGCCGCCCATGCCGCTGAAAAATTCAAAGACGAAATCGCCCCGTTTCCGATGGTGGATCGTAAAGGGAACACGGTCCAACTGAGTAATGACGAGCACCCCAAGCCCGAAACTACGTCAGAAATTCTCGCGAAGCTCAAACCCGTTTTTAAAAAAGACGGCGTCGTTACCGCGGGAAACGCGAGCGGAATCGTCGACGGTGCTGCCGCCATGGTGGTCGCCTCCGAGAGCGAAGCTCGCAAGCAAGGCCTCAAGCTCATCGGCAAACTCGTTTCTTACGGAATCGTGGGTTGCGATCCCAAGATTATGGGAATCGGTCCTGTCGGTGCGTGCAAGCAAGCGCTCGCCCGCGCAAACCTCAAGCTTGAGGACATGGATATCATCGAAGTGAACGAGGCTTTCGCAGCCCAGGCGCTTTCAGTACAAAAAGAACTCGGTATTCCAACTGAGCGTTTGAACGTGAACGGCGGCGCGATTGCCATCGGACATCCGCTGGCTGCAAGCGGAACGCGTCTTACGATGACGGCTCTCTATGAGCTGCACCGCCGCAAAAAGCGCTACGCACTGGTGTCCGCCTGCATTGGCGGCGGTCAGGGTATTGCGCTCGTTATAGAGGCTTGTTAGCGTTCAGCTGAACGGAGGACCTATGGCCAGTCGCTCATTTGAATTGGATCTGTTGGGGCAAAAAATCGTTCTCAAGGCAAATGCCAACTCAGCGGGTGACGCATCCAAAGATGTCGCCACTCAGGATGTCATCGATCTCGTCAACATTCGGATTAAAGAAGCCACGCGAAGGCTTGGAAAAACGGCGAGCCCGTCTCATGTTGCGATTCTTGCGCTCGTCGATATGGCTGAAGAGTACTCGCGAGCCAAAAAACGCGCGGACTCTTATCGCAAGGCCATGGACAAAAAGTCCGAGGAAATTTTGGGATTTCTAGAAAACACGGCTTCTCAGTCGTGACCTTGGGCGAGCGCAGTATTCGAGATCAGGTGGTCGCCGCGCGCAAGTCATTGACTCCCAGTCAGATCGAACAGCGCAGTGAACAAGCGGTGCACCGCTTTCTCGGCGAAATCAAAGTCCTTGGAAGTCTAAAAAATCGGCGCATTGCTCTTTATCGCGCGATGCCCTCGGAACTCTCGCTCAAATTTCTGGAGTCTTTTTTTCTAAAATCAGGCGCCAAGCTCCATTATCCGCGAGTTAAAAACCCAAACGAAAAAGCACTTGAGCTTGTGGAAGTTGCAGACCCGGATACGGCGATCTGGCATTCCGGGTTTTACGGAATTCAAGAGCCGCCCCCAGGCCTCGAACCCATTGACCCGAGCACGCTCGATATCGTATGGGTACCCGGCGTCGCATTCGGAATTTCTGGCGAGCGCATTGGAATGGGAGCGGGCTATTACGACCGCCTTCTTTCAAAATGCCCGCAGGCCGTCCGCGTTTCTCTCGCTTTTGATTTTCAGCTTTTTGAAAAGCTTAATCAGGAGAGTTGGGATCAGCCCGTGGACTGGATTTTGACCGAAAAGCGCGACATCAATCGTCTGGGAAAACGCCCAGGCATTCGGGGTTTTCATACCTCTTAGAATCAGGCAGCAGAGATGAAGGTTTTGTATTTTGGCGATGTTTACGCGAAAGCGGGAAGGCTCGCCGTTCGTTACGCGATGGATAAACTCATCGGTCCTCACGAAATCGATTTCGTCATCGTGAATGGCGAGAACGTCACGCATGGAAATGGGATTCTTCCCGAGATGGCCATGGACTTTCTCGAACACGGAGTCGATGCGATCACCACAGGCAACCACGCATGGGATCAGCGTCAGATTATTCCACTCATGAACACGAGTCCCCGGATCATTCGCCCAGCCAACTATCCTGATATTCCGTCATTCAAAACCCCCGGGCGAGGCTCAACGGTTTTAGAATCTCGTCGCCGTCCTGGTCTGCGCCTGGGCCTCATACAAGTGATGGGCCGGGTGTTTATGCAAGGGATGCTGGATTGTCCGTTTCGCGTAGGTGCCGCAGAGGCGGATCGGATGGATGATCTCGGAATTCACGCAATTTTGGTCGATTTTCACGGAGAGGCGTCATCTGAGAAGCAGGCCTTCGCCCACTACATGGACGGGAGGGTGAGTGCCGTGGTCGGAAGCCATTCCCATGTCCAAACTGCTGACGAAAGAGTTTTGCCGGGCGGAACGGCTGCGATCACGGATGTGGGAATGTGTGGGTGTTTTGATTCCGTGATCGGAGTTAAAAAAGAACTCTCGATTGAAAAATTTCTCACTCAGCGTCCCGTTCGTTACGAGCCTGCCGAAGGACCAGGCGGTTACGGCGCCGTGGTGATCGACATCGATGAACAGTCCGGCCGCGCACGCTCGATATTGCGTTTGAGAGAAACGGCCGTCACCTGATTGGGATTAGGCGTGTTGCTTACTTGGGGCCGCAGCGGTCCGCTGCGTTAGGGCCCGCTTTCGCGACCACTTTTTTGCAGGAGCCCGTTCCACAAGCGCCCTCCTGACAGGCACCTCCACCGCAGGCTGATGTGGATTCGTAAATCCAGTCACGTTGCACTTGGTTGATCGCCGCCAGTGCCTCGGGCAGCTTTTCATACGTTTCATAGCCCAGGTACTCGCCGGAGGTATGCCGAAGGACAAACGCGACAAAACTGCCATTTTTTTCGGAATTTTGAGTGACCCCACCCATGAGCTCTTCGTCGATGAGAAAGCCTTTGAGGTAGTTTTCAGAAGTCAGACGGGGCATGCCCGAAAAATAGCAGGGTTTGAATTTGATTGCGAGCTTGCCAATCAAGCGACTTTCCCTTAAAAACAAAAACCTGTGGGCCTGTAGCTCAGTTGGTAGAGCGCGTGCTTTGCAAGCACGATGTCATCGGTTCGACTCCGTTCAGGTCCACCACTTAATTTTGAAGCCCGTCCCGCCAGGGGCGGGCTTTTTTTGTTGCTTCCAAGGCGGCTTGCTTCGTTTACAATTGGGCTACGACGATGGCTCATTTCAAACTTCTGATCTCCAAATTTTTTGAAGTGGTTTTTGTCGTTTTTTTGACGGCACTGGCAATTCCGGCGCACGCATTTATCCACGAGGTCCCGCCAGATCTGGCGCACGAGGCGCTATCGGAAGCCGTGCCAACGGCGTTTGCTCCAAGTGCGGCGACGGTCGAGGATTATTCTTTAGAGTGGTCGGGGCCGGCGATTCCAGGCGTCAAATTCTCACTCGAAAAAG
>CAMBEX010000113.1 GCA_945865865.1 Bdellovibrio sp. ZAP7 | reverse complement strand
ATATTTCAGAATTCCGCCGTCGAGTTGATAAACGTCTTTGAAGCCGTATTGCTTAAGAAGAGGCGCGGCCTTTTCGCAGCGAATTCCGCCTGTGCAAAAGGTAACGACCGTTTTATCTTTCCAGGCTACCGGCAGTGACTTGGCTTTTTCTGGAAATTGGCGAAAGGTCTCCAGCTCCATGTCGAGAGCGCCCTTGAACGTGCCGATCTTGGTCTCGTACATGTTGCGAGTATCGACGAGAACGACGTCTTTTTTTTCGTCGAGCCATTTTTTAAGTTCCCGAGGGCTGACTGCTGGGGCGCGGCTGGAGCCGGGGTCTACTGCTACGCCAAAAGCGATGATCTCTTTTTTAATTTTGACCAGCATCCGGGTGAACGGTTGATGATCCGAGAGGCTTTCTTTGAAAGGCAAGTTTGAGAACTCTGGCCGGGCATTGAGGTAGGCCCGATAAGCCTCAATGGCTGAGGGAGTGCCTGCGATACAGCAATTGAGGCCTTCTGTGCTCAGAAGCACGGTGCCTCGGAGATCTTGTTGAATACAGAACTCACGCATCTCGCTCCGGAGCGTCGCAAGTCCTTCGACAGGGAGTTGTACGAATTTATAAAAGGCCAAATTGACGTAATGCATTGTGGAGTGGCTCTGCAGTGAAATTGGCTGGCCAGGTAGGACTCGAACCTACGACCGATCGGTTAACAGCCGATTGCTCTACCGACTGAGCTACTGGCCAACACAAAAGAGATTTATGTAACGTAGTCGAATCCCAATTCTTTGTCTAGCGGCTCATTTCCGAGTTCGTCGAAGGGGTTCCGCTTTTCAGTTCAATTTTCACGAGGTCTGGATCACCAAAAGGCGTCATTCCAAAGCGATTTACGCGTGGACCGAGCAAAAACGGTTGTGTGGGAAATCCCAGGGGGATGGCCAATACCTCTTCGGTCTCGGCAATTTGAGTCATTCGGTCGAGATTTTTTTGGGACTCGTCTGGGCGGGTCTCTTTTAGAAAACTTTCAAAAAGCGAATCATAGCCAGGATGGATGCCGGTCCATGTCTTGAGCAATTCAACGGGAGTCGCCAATGAAAGAGTGTGTGTTTGAAGGGCGACGTCATAGGCGCCTGATCTCATGATTTTTTTGAATTCGGCCACGGCAAGGAGCCGTGCATCGACCCGCAGATCCAATACCTTTAGGCGATCCTGAAGCCATTGAACGACGAGATGATTGGGGCGTCGGTCTTCGGCAATGAGAGTGAGCGTTATTGGGGTGCCTCCGAGGCGAGCACGCTCTGTTTTTGCGATCGCAGGATCGGCTGAAACCAGTGGAAGTTCTCGGTAACCCGGGATTCCCGGCGGGATGAGTCCAGTGGTTCGTTTTTCACCATTTTTCAAAACCGCTGGAAGGCTTTCTCGGTCGAGCGCTCGAAGAATCGCCCGGCGCAGGGCGGGATTTTTGGACTGGGGGCTCTTTAAATTAAAGCTCAAAACTCGAGAACTCCAGTAGGAGCTGACCACGAGATTTCTGGGCTGGAGCTGCAAGAGATCCTCAGTGGACGGGTTTGGAAGAATGTCGACCCTACCGTGTCTGTATTTCTCAACCTGCTCTGGGTGCGAACCTACAAAAAAATCCACTCTGTATACGGGTCGTATGCCCGAAAATTCCGGGTTGCCTTCGATGACTATTTTTTTCCCTCGCTCCCAGTCGCCCAGAAAATAGGGGCCCAGCACCGCTTGTGTCGCGTGGGCCTTTCCGGGTCTGATCTCCCGCCTTATGGGAAATGCGGCAACAGAAGTCAAAAGATGTGGAAAAAGCGCGGAGGGATTTGAAAGTTCGAACTCTAGGGTTTGAGCCGAGGTCGCACGAATGGCGCTCCGAGCACCGCTTGGACCCAAGATCATGGAAAAATCGCCGGAAGCCGGGAAGCGATTTTTTGGATCGAGCAGACGTTTGAAGGCGTCAACAAAATGAGAAGCCTCGAGTTCGACCCCATCAGACCACCGCGTGTCGGCACGAAGCCTGAACACATACTTCGTCCCATTGTTTTTGGTTTCATAACTCGAGCACAGATCACAAACTGGAGTGCCGCTGCCGTCATATTTGAGTAATCCGCGCATAAAAAAAGAAATGAGATAGCGGTCTTCTTCTGTCTGGGCCGCGTGCCAGTCGAGCGTCGCTGGCTCGCGCTCCATTGCCAGCCGAAGAATGGGTGGCTCGGCCCGAACCGCACGAGCAGTCAGTGTGGCGGCGACAAGTGCTGCCGAAAAAAGTAAAATTGAGAGGGGAGTTTCTCGAGGTTTGTCCATGCGCGTCAGACTGAATTATAAACCGAGTACGGGCAAGTGGGCGAGGCCTTTAAAGAATAATCGTGGCGGGCGTCTCGGGCTCGCGATAGACTTTAGACCGACATGTTCAAGCGCAGACAGATCATCATCAACAAGAGGTTTCAGTTTCGATTTGCGTTTTTTGTTTCTTCTTGGGTCTTTGCGCTCAGCCTTTTCTATCCTCTCGTCCTTGAATACGTTTTTGACGTTATCTTCCGTTTCGTGGCTCTAGATCCAAATGGCCCTGCGCTCGAGCTGATCCGCCTGACGCAAAACTCGGTGGTTCATGAGTTGATCGTTTTGGAAGTGGTCTTTCTTGCCACCATTTTTGTTCTTTCAATTTTTCTTTCTCATCGGATTGCAGGTCCGCTCTTTAAGCTCAACCGAGCGCTCAAGTTTGCCGCGCAGGGCAAGACCGAGGACATTCGCTTTCGCGAAAAGGATCATTTCGAAGAGCTCGCCGTCTCCTACAATGAGTTGATGGCAAGTCTTCGAGTTCGTTCCGAACAAGTTGAATCAGCGATGGCAGTTCTTGAAAAGGCTCGGCAAGGGGACCCCGCTCAAGCCGGCGCTGCGATTGAACAGGCCATCGTGGTCATGAAGGGCTCCAGCTCGGCAGCTCAAAAAGATAGCGCGTAGTAACCGTTTTTTGACAGGAAGTATGACACTCCGTTTTAGACCCCATCATTTTCTTTGCACGTTGGGCTTCGAGGGCAAGGGCTACTCCCCTGCGTTTGTGGCCAACTTTCAGGCTATTGCCGACGAGTTGCGCGCACCCGGCGGAGATGACGTGGAGATTCAAGTGGTCTCACAGACCGATTCGATTTGTGAACCCTGTCCCAACAAGCAGGACCAGCTGTGCGTAACCGAAGCCAAGATTCAAACTCTGGATAGAGCCCATGCCGAGGAGCTTTCACTTAAGGCGGGAGATCAGTTGAGCTGGGGCGAAGCCAAAGGTCGAATCTCAAAGCAGATCAGCATCGAGGACTTTCACCGAATTTGTGCGCCCTGTTCTTGGAAGGCATTGGGAGTCTGCGAGGCGGCACTTAAGCAGTTAAAAAATGCAGCCGGAATATTTTTCTTAGGAGTAGGGCTCTTGTTGTTGAGCGGGGCAGGGAATCTGCCTTCAGCGTTTGCGGCTCCTCGAAAAGCAATTCACAAGCAAGCCCACCTTCGATCCCATGCGACAAAAAAAAAGAAGAAGGTGACCCAGACGTCACTCGCGAAACGAAGTTTTACCGCAAGAAAGCCGAGCTCGTCTCAGCCAGCCCCGGAATTTGCGCCGCGTGCGCTCAAAAACGCGCTTACGGCGCTGGGTGCAGGCAAGTGGGCCAAGGCTCGAAGCACGACAGAAGCATTTGTGGGGAGCGCACTCTGGGCGGATTATTCGCGATGGATTGAGGCGCGCAGTTTGCTCTTTGAAGCAGAGGCAAGGATTTCGACGCGGCGGACTCGCGAAGCGCTCAATCTTGCCGCGCGCGCAAAGGAGCAGTTTTCAAAAATTCCGGCGCTGGACGCGTACTCCGTTTTCCTGAAGCGCAACTCAGAGGATATCGGTGCGGCGGAACTCGTGGTTGCTCACGCGCACCATTTGGGTAAACGGCATCGGCAGGCGACTACGAATTTTGAAAGCGCTTTTCAGAGGCTTTTGAGTTCGTTTGCGCCAGGCCTGTTGGCGGCAATCCCGCTGGATCGGATCTTGGCGTACTCTGCGTCCTGCACAAAGGTTCAGGGCGAATATTGCTCCTATTGGAACAAAAAACTGGCTGCGCAGTTTCCAAAAGCCTCGGTTGAGACCAAGTCTTTGGCAAATCCAATTGAAGAAACCGAGAAGGGGTCAGGGGCGGGCGGAGGAGTACGGACGCAGACCATTTACAAGGGACCCGAGCCAGACCGCATCGCGTTTGAAGAGGCATATGTAAAGTTCAAGGGACGAGATTTTTCGGATGCCGTTTCGGCGTTTGAAAAATTTCAGGCCGACTATCCAAAATCGGCGCTCAGACAGCGTGCGCGGTACTGGTTTGCGCGCGGACTATCTGAGGCGGGCGAGTCCGAGAAGGCACAGGGTGTTTATTCAGAGATTTTGAGAGAAGCGCCGCTCGGCTATTACGCACTTTTGGCCTCGTTCGGGACGGGTCAACTGCTTGAAAAATTTATCGCAGGAGCCCTGCCAGAGCACGAGACCCGGGATTCGGCGCTGACTGCGATCGAGCGCGTCCGTCTCGGAAAAGCAGAAATGCTCCTGCATTCTGAACTGAGAGAGTGGGCTGCGATCGAGCTCAAGGAAGTAAAACCACGTGAAGGGCTATCGAGCGCGTTCTTGGTTTACCTGGCAAGCCTGAACCATCAGGCCGGAGCGCATCTTCAGTCATTTTCGGCCGTGACCGAATTGATTCAGCGTGGGGACCCGCGAGTCAATACGACCCACATTGAGCGGTTCGTGTTTCCAGTAGTTCATTGGGAACAGATCAAAAGATACTCTTTGGAGTTTGGACTCGATCCACTCTTAGTCTTGAGTTTGATGAAGCAGGAGTCCGCGTTTGACTCCGGCGCAGTATCGTCTTCTGGCGCTGTCGGTCTCATGCAGCTCATGCCGGCCACGGCGGTCTCTACCGATCAAGAAATACGGCGTGCGGAGCTTCCGGGAATAGAAAACAATATTCGCATCGGGACAAAGTACTTGTCTCAGCTCATGTCCCGATTTCAGGGCAACATTGTGCTGTCGCTTGCAGGATATAACGCTGGACCCAATGCGGTGGATCGCTGGCTCAAAGAAGTGAGGGGTTCTTCAAACTCCGCCGTGCAGATGCTCGAGTTTGTAGAAGCGATTCCCTACAAAGAAACTCGCGACTACGTGAGTTCGATCGTGAGAAATTATTATTGGTATTCACGCAAGCTCAAGCCAGAGCAAGCTCTTACGCTCGACTACTTTTGGAGTCCTGTGGGCCCGCAAATACCGGCGGTCACGCCCGCAGCCACCGAAGAAGCCTCGCGCATTGCCCCGACTACCGTGACACTCAAAAAGTGATCAGACGCCAAATCTAAAGTGCATCACGTCGCCATCGCGGACGACGTATTCTTTTCCTTCGAGTTTCAGCGCGCCAGCGTCCCGAATCGCTTGCTCGGTCTTATACTTCATGAGGTCGTCAAACGAATAGACTTCGGCCTTGATGAACCCGCGCTCAAAGTCAGTATGAATAACGCCCGCAGCTTGCGGCGCCTTCCAGCCCTTTTGAATCGTCCAAGCGCGCACTTCGATCTCACCCGCTGTAAAATAAGTTTGAAGGCCCAGAAGTTCATAACCGCTTTGGATCACGCGATTGAGTCCGGGTTCGTCCATTCCCATTTCTTTCAGAAAAGAAACTTTTTCTTCTTCGGCAAGCTCCGCGATTTCGGACTCAATTTTTCCGCAAATCTGCACCACTGGGCTGCCTTCTTTTTTTGCGTACTCCAAAAGTTTTTTGACGTAGTCGTTGGGTTCACCCTTTCCGATGTCCTGGTCATCAACGTTGGCGACGTACATGACTTTTTTCGCAGTGATGAGGTGAAAGTCGTAAACGAGAGCAAGCTCCTCGACGCTGAGATTCAATGCGCGAACGGGGTTTCCGGCTTCGAGTGACTTTCTGATCGGGTTAAGCACACCCATGATGGCGCCCGCTTTTTTGTCGCTTCCCGCGCGAGCAGCTTTTTCAAGCGCATTGTAGCGCTTATTGACCGTGTCCAGATCGGCAAAAATGAGTTCGGTGTCGATCACGGAAATATCACGGACCGGATCCACGGAGCCATCCACATGGATGACGTTTGGATCCGAAAAACAGCGCACAACATGGGCAATCGCGTTGGTTTCGCGAATATGTCCCAAAAACTGATTACCCAAACCTTCGCCTTTGGACGCGCCTTTTACCAGGCCCGCGATATCCACAAATGTCATCGAAGCAGGGACGAGTTTGTTGGGTGGAATGTATTGAGCGATCTGACCGAGCCTGGGGTCCGGAACTTTGACGATACCCGTATTGGGTTCGATCGTGCAAAACGGGTAGTTTGCGGCTTCGGCCTTGGCTGAAGTCAGCGCGTTGAAAATGGTCGATTTCCCGACGTTTGGTAGACCTACGATTCCGCAACTAAAACCCATTTGAGAGACTCCTTACTTTTCTGAATTCCGATTAAATTCGTTCATGGCTTGCGTGGTTTCTCCGCGCACAAGGAGCACGGAGGCCTGGGCAACTTTGTCTAAAAGCGCGTCGAGCTCCCCAAGTTCGCCATCCGTGAAGGGCTGGAGAACATAAGTTTCAGCAGGCATTCTTTTTCCAGAAGGCAAAAAGGCCTGGCCGATCCCGATTCGCACTCGGTGATACCCTGTTTTACCTGCGCCGAGACATTCGTCAATGGACCTGAGGCCGTTGTGTCCGCCTGATCCGCCGCCCGTCTTGAGTTTCAAGCTTCCTGGCGCAAGATCCAGATCGTCATGAATCACGATCAAGTCTTGCGGCTCGCATTTGTAAAAACCAAAAAGCGGCCCCACCGAACGTCCCGAGAGATTCATGAAAGTCTGGGGTTTGATCAAGAGGACGGGCTCGCCCGCGACCTTTGCCTGGTAAACCTCCGCCTGATTTTTCGTTATGGGCCCCGTCGCTTTCAACGAATCCACCAGCCGGTCTAAGGCTAGAAATCCAACATTGTGGCGGGTGGTTTCGTATTTGGCCCCGGGGTTACCGAGGCCCGCGATGATCTTCATAAATAACGATTAGATAAAAAGACTGCTCACGCTGTCATAATTGTGGATTCGGTAAATCGCTTCAGCAAAAATCTCGGCTACCGAAAGTTGTACGATTTTTTCTGAGGCCTGAGCTTCAGGCGAAAGCGGTATCGTGTCAGTCAAGATCACGCGCTCAAGTCTGGAGTTATTGATTCGGCTGATCGCGGGGCCGGAAAGTACGCCGTGGGTAGCTACTGCAAAAATCTTGGTGGCGCCGTGATCTGAAACGGCCTGTGTCGCTTCGGTCAGAGTTCCTGCCGTGTCGATCATATCGTCCAAAATAATAGCAACGCGATCTTTCACATCGCCGATGATGTTCATGGCCTTGGCGACATTAGGTCCCGTTCGACGTTTGTCGATGACGGCGACCGAGGCGTTCAAGCGTTTCGCGTAAGCGCGCGCTCTCTCAACACCCCCCGCGTCTGGGCTCACCAGCACTAAGTTGTCTTGAAATAGCGCCATCTCGCGCTTGAGGTATTCAAGAATAAGCGGTGAGGCAAAAAGATTGTCGAACGGAACGTTGAAAAAGCCCTGGATTTGGCCTGCGTGCAGATCCATCGAGACCACCCGAGTGGCCCCTGCCGCAACAAAAAGATCGGCAACGAGCTTGGCGCTGATCGGCGTGCGGGGAGCGACTTTGCGATCTTGTCTTCCGTATCCGTAGTAGGGGACGACTGCGGTAATTTCCTTGGCGCTCGCTCTTTTGAGGGCGTCAATCATGATGAGCAATTCCATGAGCGTTTCGTTCACGGGATTGCAGGTGCTTTGGATGACGTAAACATCGCGGCCGCGGACGTTTTCGCCGATCTCGACAAAGACCTCGCCGTCACTGAATCGTCTGACTTCGGCTCGCCCGAGTGGCTTGCCCAGGCGCTCGCAGATTTTTTGCGCAAGCGTGCGATTGGAGTTTCCGGATAAAATCACCCAATCTCTCATGCGCATGCGAAATCCTCCGGCGTTTTTTGATGTGGGGGAGGGATAACCTAACGTCCCCATGGGCACAAGTTTGAACATGCTGCGGGGCGTGGCCCTGTGGCTGGAATCCGTGGTAGCCTGAGTGCTATGAGCAAAGCTTTTACCAAAGAGGACTCCGGTGCAGACGAGATGGGTGACGACGAAGCCGCCCAAGAGGAGGTCCAAGGCGCGGGTTTGCCCCAGGGTTTCAAAAACTACATGACCCCGGCAGGCGCCGAGCGCCTCAAGCTGGAACTGAGAGACTTTTTGTACGTTCAGCGCCCTGAGGTCGTAAAAACGGTGACCTGGGCGGCTTCAAATGGCGATCGTTCTGAAAACGGCGATTACATTTACGGAAAGCGCCGGCTTCGCGAAATCGACCGGCGGATTAGGTTTTTGACCAAACGCCTCGAGTCAGCTGAAATAGTTGACCCCCTCAAACAGCAGACCGACCGTGTCCTTTTTGGGGCCACCGTTCGCGTCCGCAACGAAGACGATTTAGAGCGCACCTACCGAATCGTCGGAATCGACGAAGCCAACCCCGCCCAAGGTGACGTGAGTTGGATTTCTCCGCTCGCAAAAGCGCTGTTGAATTCAAAACCCGGCGACGTGGTGAATCTCAGAACTCCCAAAGGCGAAGAAGACCTCGAGGTTCTTGAGGTTCGGTACGGGTGAGCGCCGGGTGCCGACGTCTAAACTGAATTAAATTACCCGCGCAATTAAATGAATTGTTTTGAGCCCACCCCCCCCT
>CAMBEX010000112.1 GCA_945865865.1 Bdellovibrio sp. ZAP7 | reverse complement strand
CTCGCCGTGATCAGTTACGTGTTTAAAAAAATTCCGGCCACCGATTTTCGGCTCTCTTCGGCGCTTGCTCTCGTGATGGGCGGAGCGGTCGGAAATCTGATTGACCGCCTCAAGTACGGGTACGTAGTCGATTTTCTCGATTTTCACTGGCAGAGCACCTACCACTTTCCAGCTTTCAATGTCGCTGACTCGGCGATTTGCATCGGCGTGGGTTTATTGATGCTCGATCTCTTCAAGCAAGAGCAGCTCGAGCAAAATACAAAAACCAAGGGAGCATCGCGTGTTTCCTCTGCTGTTTAAGATCGGCCCGGTTCCGATCCATACTTATGGATTCATGATCGCCGTGGGGTTTCTCGTGTGCTTGGCGGTGATTCGCCGATTGGGCACTCGCGCTGGTGTGAACGTTGAAAAAGCGCTGGATGCGGCGTTTTTAATGCTCTTGGTGGGTTTTGCAGGAGCGCGCCTACTCTTTGTGATCACTCGCTTTGAATATTTTATGACCGACCCACTGGCCGTGTTTAAGGTCTGGGAGGGCGGGCTCGTGTTTTTTGGTGGCCCCTTGGCTGGGATTCCGTTTGGGTGGTGGTATTTTCGCAGAAACAAACTTCCGATTTGGACGTTCCTGGATGTTTTGGCGCCAGGCTTGGTCATCGCTCATGCGTTTGGCCGTTTGGGTTGCATCGCTGCAGGCTGCTGTTACGGCAAGCCCACGGGATCGAGTTGGGGTTTTAAGTTTTACTCGGAGCTCGTGGATAAAAATCTCCATGGAGTTCCGCTTCACCCCGTACAGCTTTATGAAGCGATCGCGTTGATTCTGCTTTTTTTAGGAATGCTCTGGGTATCCAAGCGCAAGGTTTTTGAGGGGCAAGTAGCGGTCACCTATTTACTCGCCTATCCGGTGATTCGCACCCTTATTGAGCTTTTCAGAGGTGATCTCATTCGAGGCTTTGTGGTCGACAATCTGATTTCCACGAGCCAATTTATTTCGATTTTGATTTTTTTGGCGGGCGTCATCGCGCTTGTTTTTCGTCTTCGTGACGGCGGAGCGACTACTGCAGCCGTCAGGCCAGCCAAAGCGGTGCGCAAGTGAGTGAGTGGGCGGCCCACGCATTGATTTTGGCGCTTGCGTTTGTTTTGGGTTCGGTCCCTTTCGGACTGATCATCGCGCGTGTTTTTAAAGTGGGTGATTTGCGTGAAAAAGGCAGCGGAAACATCGGAGCCACCAATGTTTCGCGGGTGGCTGGATTTTGGCCAGCTGGCTTTTTGACTTTCTTGTTGGATACTTTGAAGGGCTCTGCCGCCGTACTGCTAGCCATGCCGATTTCGCAGCCTCTTTGGGCGCCGGCGTTTGAGCTTTCAGATGACCAATGGACGTTAGGACTTCGCTGGAGTGCGGGACTCTTTGCGGTGCTTGGACATTGTTTTACGCCGTGGCTGGTTTTTCGAGGAGGCAAGGGAGTTGCCACCGCGTTTGGCGTGATTGCGGTCCTTTCGCCTTGGGCGGCGCTTGCCGGAATCGTGGGATTCGCGCTCACATTTTTAATTACCCGAGTAGGCGCACTCGGAAGTCTGGCGGGGCTGGGTTGTGCGGCACTGGCTTATTTGGTTTTGTCTCCAGTAGTGGGGAACTTGGGCCCCCATCTCTGGGCGGGTGCGCTCATGATCTTTGTTATTTTGGTGCGACATGAATCCAATCTGGATGCGATCCTTCGTGGCGATGAACGCAAGTTTTAATCATAAGATTTTAGGCGCTGTTTTAGGCGGTTTCGGAATGTTTTTAGCGGCTGCCCTACCTGGCGCTCCGAGTGCGCTTGCGCGTGAGCTGACCGATGCGACCGGCGTTCAGGTCGCGCTGGTGGATCGGCCGTCACGAGTAGTCACATTGATTCCATCACTCGGCGAACTTGCTGCTGAAGTTTTGGGCGAAGATCTCGAACGCATTGTGGGCGTCTCTGAATACACGGACTATCCGCCCGCGATTGCGGCGGCAGGTAAGCGGGTGACAAGTATTGGGCCTTACACTCGGGTCGATCTCGAAAAGATCCTGGCGCTCAAACCCGATCTGGTGCTGGCCTCGACCGACGGAAACTCAAGGGATCAAATCCAGCATTTGCGTGAACTAAAAATTCCGGTGGTGGTCGTCAAGACGGAGTCGTTAGGTGACGTGGAGTCGGCGATGCGGCTCGTGGCTGATGCGATCGGAAGTTCCGAGCGCGGTCGGGCGATTTCTGGACAGTTTGCGGCAGGTTTGGCCAGGATTCGGGCGCGCGGAGGCGAGCTTGTAAAAAGTCGCGCAAGACCTTTGAAGGTGTTGCTCCAACTCGATGATAGGCCTCTTGTGGTGGTCGGAAAAAAATCTTTTCTTCACGATGCGCTCGGAGTGGTGGGCGCTGAAAATATTTATGGCGATGCCGGAGCGGGTTATCCTAGGCCCGCGCTCGAAGATGTCATCCGACGTAATCCAGATGTCATTGTAGTGATCGGAATGGGCGGCAATGCTGGTCCCTTTAAGGTCATGGCCAGTCGTTGGGAAAAGTTTCCGTCACTTTCAGCCGTAAAAAACAAACGCATCCGTGTGGTGGATGGTGACTCGCTCACCCGCCCCACACTCAGGCTGCTCGAAGGGCTCTCGCTCTTGGAGCGGGCGCTGCGGTGATTGTGAGCTTGTGCGTTTGAGCGGAGTTATCCAGCAGCTCTAATCGGGGATTTTTCGGATTCAGTGGGCGGACCGCAGTACTCCTGCGCAACTTCGAGCAAGAACTCAATCCCAATCGGTTTTTTGAGAACTCTGTGAGTGGCCGCGAGCTTGCCGGCCCTTTCGGCAAATGCGGTGAATATGATTACCGGAATGGTTGAGAGGAAGTGGTTTTTCTCGATCTTTTCTGCAAATTCCCATCCGTTCATTTTTGGCATCATGAGGTCCAAGAGGATCAAGCACGGACGCGTGCGGGTCGAGAGTTGATCGAGTGCATCTTGTCCGTCACATGCCTCTGAAACTTCATAGCCCTCGTACTCAAGGATCATCCGCAATGCCATTCGAATGGCATGGTCATCATCGACTAGCAGGATTCCAGAACAGGCGGGTGTGGAGCTTTGTGAAGGCACGACTTAGGGTGTTGCAAATGGGCTGCCGAGCCGAGCGCGATGTGGGGTGTGGGGCGCTTTTCCAGCGCTTCTTGCCGGTCGCAGACACAAAAGGCGACTGCTGGATCAAACAGTTGTCTGCTCTACATTTTTTTCCGTTCGCCCGCGCCACGCAAGAGTCGCGTTGAGACGCCCGCCGACTGAGACGGTATTTTTTTTGCTTACTTACATCAGTATCGGCGATGGCCCACCACGCGAGTGCATCACGTCGACTCGCGCTGATAAAACGAGGCAGTTCGCCCAGAAGAACTGCGATTTAGAAAGGGTAGGGTGTTCGCATGACGGCGCCGGTCAATATTTTGCTGGTAGATGACCACGAGGAAAATCTCGTGGCCGTCCGTGCGATCCTCGAGCAGCCCGATTATCGTCTGCTGTCTGCACGCTCGGGATCTGAGGCGCTCAAGCTTTTGCTGCAAGAGGACTTCGCCTTGATCGTTCTGGACGTAAGGATGCCGATCATGGATGGGTTTGAAGTGGCAACCCGCATCAAGCAACGCGAGCGCAACCTCGCCACCCCGATCGTATTTTTGACTGCCGAGGCCAAAGAGGTGGAGGATTTTCTCCAGGGCTATGCTGTGGGTGCGGTGGATTACATCACTAAGCCGATATTGCCAGAGTTACTCAGGGGCAAGGTCAAAGCCTATGCGGAAAATTACAGGCAGGCGGTTAGGATCCGCGATCAAGAAGCCACAATCGAAGCGCAGAAACGCACCGCAGCCGAGCTTGCCGCTACCGCCCAGGCCCGGGACGAGTATTTCTCGCTGGTTTCGAATGAACTCAAAAATCCGCTGACGGCCCTAAATCTCGCAATCGGTCTCATGGGTAAAGAGGTCAAAAAAGAATTCAAAGAAACGGCCCCCGCGCAGTGGATTCACGATAGGCTCTCGTTTTGCCTGTCCCAGAGCGGCAGGCTGCTAGCGCTGATTGAAAGCCTGCTAGATGTATCCAGAATTAAAAGCGGCAGGCTCGAGGTGAATCGCGAGCAAATCAACCTGACTTCACTCCTTCAAGGGCTGGCTTTGCGACTCAAGCCGCAGGCGCAAGAGGCTCACTCTTCTATCTCGCTCTCCGTGCCAAAAGAACCGATCGAGGGCGAATTTGACCGCATCCGTTTGGATCAGGTCGTGACCCATCTGATTTCAAACGCAATCAAGTACGGACAAGGCAAATCCATCGAAGTGGCCCTCAGCTCCGACGACCAAAACGTGATGATCACGGTACGCGACCGCGGGATGGGACTATCAAAAAAGGATCAGCAGTGGATCTTTGGGCGCTATGAGCGAGCGGTGGCTCAAAAAGATTTTTCTGGAATGGGGCTTGGCCTCTACATCACTCAAGAAATCGTCCGCGCTCACGGCGGTGAGATTTCTGTCGAAAGTGAGCTCGGCCAAGGTTCTACTTTTTCGGTAAAAATCCCCAAGCGTGCGTCTGCTGAGCAGAGGTTGGCCGCCTGAGCGCGTGTGGGAACTTACACGTTCCGCGCGTGCTCTGCGGCGATTTATTAGATTAATATTGACAGAATTTTTTAAAAAACAGCCAAAAACCAGGCAAATGAGCCATTAAACGTCTAGTGAAGGTCGGCTGTGTTCGGTCCGGACGTTTGCGAGCGTCTCGCAGGGTCGCGAGGCCCTCACGCTCTTTGTGGTGCCTAGGGACAAAAATCTCGGGGATTACGGCATTATTTGGCAGCGCCAAACGGGATAGCCACTCGCCGCAAACCCCGGCACTCAAATTGCTCCTATCAATTCGACGAGCGCGTACCGCCGCGACCCGGTGTCGCGGGCCCGTGCGCGCATAAAAATCTTGTCTCAGCAAAGGTGATCCCATGGCAGCCCCGCGAAAAACTTCAGTCCATCCCGCAACTGACTCCGTAAGCCACGCCCCAGGCGCGCAAAAAATCCCTGGGCTCAAGGTGATTCAGTCCCCGGCAAGACCCGGCGCAAAACAAGCCGATCCACTCGTTATCATGCGCGAGGCATTGCGGTCCTACTATGAGGGAGACTTCTCGGTTTCACTTCCTGAAATTTCGGCTGATATTTCGGAAAGTCCACTGGCAGAAATTTTCACCCTCCTCAATTTGAATTTTCGTAAAAGCGAAACACTCTCCCGGGAGTTCACTCGGGTCGCCGCTTCGATCGCCGAAATGGGCGACCTCTCTGTGCGCGCCACAGTCGATGGCCTAAAAGGGGATTGGACACAAAAGCAGAACGCATTCAATTCCGTCATTTCCGAACTCGCGCGTCCTACCAAAGAAATCTCGCTTGTGATGCGTGCAGTTGCTGCTGGAGATCTCTCCAAACAAATCACGCTCGAAGCCAGAGGCGAGTTTTTGGAACTCAAAAACACGATCAACACAATGGTGGAGCAGCTCAGCGCGTTTACCTCCGAGGTGACTCGTGTGGCAAAAGAAGTCGGAACCGAAGGAAATCTCGGAGTGCAAGCCGAGGTCAAGGGCGTGGCTGGAACCTGGAAGGATTTGACCGAACAGGTCAATGCACTTGCCAGCAATCTTACTAATCAGGTGCGAAATATTGCAGGGGTCACGACGGCAGTCGCTAATGGCGACCTTTCACAAAAGATCACGGTCCGCGCCAAGGGCGAGATTTTGGAGCTCAAAAACACGATTAATACGATGGTTGAGCAGCTCCGTGGATTTGCCTCGGAGGTGACGCGTGTTGCGCGCGAGGTCGGAACCGATGGAACGCTGGGAGCTCAAGCCCAGGTGGCGGGCGTTTCAGGAACGTGGAAAGACCTGACCGATAGCGTGAACTTCCTAGCCGGAAATCTTACCTCTCAGGTTCGAAACATTGCTCTCGTCACGACTGCGGTCGCCAAGGGCGACCTCTCCAAAAAAATCACAGTCGAAGCAAGAGGCGAAGTCCTTGAGCTTAAAAACACGATCAATACGATGGTGGATCAGCTCAATGGATTTTCTTCAGAAGTCACCCGTGTAGCCCGTGAGGTCGGAACCTACGGAAAACTGGGCGGTCAAGCAGAGGTGCCCGGCGTCGCAGGTACCTGGAAGGATCTCACCGAAAACGTCAATCAGCTCGCTACCAATCTGACTGATCAAGTGAGAAACATCGCTCTCGTAACGACGGCTGTCGCCAATGGAGATCTCTCCAAGAAAATCACGGTCGAAGCAAGAGGTGAAATTTTGGAGCTCAAAGAAACCGTCAACACGATGGTCGAGCAGCTCCGAGCGTTTGCTGCCGAAGTCACTCGTGTGGCGCGTGAAGTCGGAACCGACGGAAAATTAGGGGGCCAGGCGCAGGTACTCGGGGTGGCCGGCACCTGGAAAGATCTCACCGAAAACGTCAATCAGCTTGCCAGTAATCTGACCAACCAGGTGCGAAATATTGCCTTGGTTACCAAGGCGGTGGCCGCGGGCGATCTTTCACGGAAAATCACGGTCGAGGCCAAGGGCGAGGTTTTAGAGCTCAAAGACACAGTCAACCGAATGGTCGATCAGTTGAGTTCTTTTGCGTCAGAAGTGACGCGTGTTGCGCGCGAGGTCGGTACCGAGGGAAAGCTTGCCGGTCAAGCCGAAGTCCCAGGGGTTGCAGGTACCTGGAAAAATCTCACTGACACTGTCAACACGATGGCAGGCAATCTGACCTCACAGGTTCGGGGTATTGCCAAGGTCGTGACCGCTGTTGCAAACGGAGATCTGACTCAAAAACTGCTCGTTCAAGCCAAGGGAGAAGTCGCAGCTCTAGGCGATACCATCAACAGCATGACGGATACGCTTCGGCTTTTTGCGGACCAGGTGACCGGAGTTGCCAGTGAAGTGGGAATCGAAGGCAAGCTCGGCGGCCAAGCCAAAGTGCCCGGGGCTGCTGGAAC
Source organism: Bdellovibrio sp. ZAP7 (assembly GCA_945865865.1). GTDB lineage: Bacteria > Bdellovibrionota > UBA1018 > UBA1018 > UBA1018 > CAMBEX01. The sequence goes on along the minus strand of CAMBEX010000112.1, from coordinate 1,809 downwards.
CTGGCGAAGTCTCACGGACAACGTCAATCAGCTTGCCGGAAATCTCACCACTCAGGTGCGATCCATTGCCGAAGTCGCGACTGCCGTGACCCAAGGGGATCTCACGAGATCCATTACTGTTGACGCTCGCGGTGAGGTTCTGCAACTCAAAGACAACATCAATCAAATGATCGTAAATCTCAGAACCACAACGGTTACTAACAATGAGCAAGACTGGCTAAAAAGTAATCTCGCAAAACTCACGAGTATGATGCAGGGGCAACGAAGCGTCCAGGCACTCTCCCAGCTCATCATGAACGAACTCACTCCTGTGGTCTCGGCGCAATATGGGGCTTTTTATGAGGCGATAGGCCCCACTGAGAGCCCGATCCTCTCTCTGGTCAGCTCGTACGCGTACTCCAAGCGAAAGCACGTTTCAAATCGCTTTGCGTTAGGTGAAGGCATCGTCGGAGAGGCGGCACTTGAAAAGAAAACCATTCTCCTTACAGACGTGCCTGAAGACTATGTTCATGTCATCTCGGGCCTAGGCGAGGCGCGGCCTAAAAACATCGGCGTGTTCCCTGTTGTCTTCGAGGGTGAACTTAAGGCGATTATCGAACTCGGTTCTTTTCAGAATTTCAGCAAGATTCATCTCGCCTTGCTCGAACAGCTCACGCAGGGCATCGGTATTGTCTTCAACCTCATCGGTGCGGGTACGAGAACTGAGGCTCTCCTCAAGGAGCTTCAGACTTCAAACGTCACGCTGGAGGGTAGAAGCAAGGAGCTCGAGGACCAGGCGCGGCAACTCGAGGTCAGAAATAACGAGATCGCCCAAGCCAGCAAAACTCTTGAGGCCAAGGCAAAAGAACTCCAAAAGGTGTCGACTTACAAATCTGACTTTTTGGCCAATATGTCGCATGAGCTCAGGACGCCCCTCAACAGCCTCATGATCCTGGCTAAACTCTTGTCCGAAAATCAGGAGGGGACACTGACCGCTAAGCAGGTGGATTTTGCGGAGACGATCTTTAACTCCGGGACCGACTTGCTCACTCTGATTAACGAGATCCTGGATCTCTCAAAGGTGGAATCCGGAAAAGTGAGCATCGAGACGGCGAGCGTAAAAATCGCCGATGTTCGTGACTTTCTCGAGCAGTCCTTTGCTGAGACCGCGAAAGAAAAGAAACTGGATTTTGCAGTTCAAATTGCCTCGAGTACTCCAGTGGCCATCTCTACGGATGGTGCACGCCTGAGACAGATCCTAAAAAACCTTCTCTCCAATGCGTTTAAATTTACAGAAAAAGGATCCGTCCATGTCGATATCGCCCTTGCGTCTCCCAGTGAGCGGTTGAGTCATGCGGACTTGAAGCAGGGCAAGAGCGTGCTGGCCTTCGCGGTCAAAGATACTGGGATTGGTATTCCAGACGACCAGCAGGAGATTATTTGGGAAGCTTTTCAGCAGGCTGATCCCTCGACCTCACGGCGCTTTGGCGGCACGGGTCTGGGTTTGACCATAAGCCGGGAGCTTGCGTCACTCCTCGGGGGTGAGATTCATCTCAAGAGTCACCGGGGAGAAGGCAGCACGTTTACACTCTACTTACCGATAGGATCGCCACTAGATTTAGATTCACAAAATATGCTCGAGGATCTCCAAGGTCACGCGGCACAGCATCCACCGACTGCAGATTTTATGGCTAGAATTGCAGGCAAGAGGGCCCTTGTCGTGGATGACGACGCGAGAGGGCGATATGCGATCAGCCATTTTTTAATGGGATACCGGCTCAAAACAGAGCCTGCCACCTCGGCTCGAAAGGCGCTCGACATTCTTAAGGC
>CAMBEX010000111.1 GCA_945865865.1 Bdellovibrio sp. ZAP7 | reverse complement strand
GTGAGGTCGTCCCTCACGAAGTGCTAGGGCTCGAAATCCCCAGAGAGTTTAAGTATCCAACAGTGCGCCAGACAGAGGCGGACATTTTTATTTGGTCAAAATAGGACATTTCTATAAAGCCGCGACAGGCTTGACTGAAATCTATTTTTTCTGAACTTGTGCGTGAACGAGAGCCAGTTTCTCTTTCAGGGTCTGCGGCGTAAAAGGTTTGCTGATGTAGTTGGTTGCCCCCGACTGGATGGCGTCCATCACTTGCGTTTTTTCTGTTTCAGCGGTCAAAAAGATAAACGGAACAGTCTTGAGTGCTTCGTTGGCGCGAACTTTCTTGAGAAGCTGGATTCCCTGCATCTTGGGCATGTTCCAGTCCGAGATAATCAGTTGAAAGGGAATCGTGGATGCCGCGCTTTCGAGCATGGGCCACGCGGTTTCGCCGTCATCGGCTTCGGTGACGCTCGTAAAGCCCAGGTCAGTCAGGCATCTGCGCACAAGTTTGCGCATGGTGGTCATGTCATCAACAAGAAGAATTCGGGTTTCAGCAGGAAACATTTTGGGTCCTCAAATCTCTATTGCGGTTATTTAAATTAGTTTCTTTGGCCTTCCAGCACGACTTCTATGAAAAATGGGCCGTGCTGGGTCTCAAAGGGCACGACCAAGGTGGGCTGCGAAGAAAGATGATTAAAGCTGATCCCTTTTCCACGGATCACCGTCGGAATGGCCTTGTCGATTGCGTAGCCCTTTTCATTTAGAACGGTTTTGGCCTGTCCGAAAATGATGTTGAGCAGCTCACTGGCTCCGTCTTCGAGATCCTTGGTAATCTCGGTGTACTTTTCGCCCAGCATATTGCCCATGAGCGCGAGAAAGAGGGATTCTGAAAACCCTATCGAAACCGATCCGCAGAATTCTTTACTCGCCAAGCCGATGGTCGCGGCGATTTCAGCGGTCAGGGTGGGGCCGTTTCCCTTCATGAAGGGCTTGCCGGGGCTGGCCTCGACTGCGCACTGAATCTTGAAGGTATTGAGCGTGCCATCGATAAATGGATTAATGAAATTTACGTTGAGCGTAGTCATTCAGCGTTGCTCCTCGAGCATTTGTTGGGATTGACTCAATGAGGGTAACGGACCCTCGATTCAAGTGTCAAACAAGAAGCCTGGCTGATCGCTGCGTTTTATTGCGTGTCGGAGTCCAATATGCGACAAGAGCGCATGGCTCAAAAGTACGCGTTTTCCATGGTGGGCGTAGGCAAAATTTTTCCACCCAATAAGCAGGTTCTCCGGGACATCTACCTTTCGTTTTATTATGGCGCCAAGATCGGTGTGCTTGGGCTCAATGGCTCCGGAAAATCTACCTTGCTCAAGATTATGGCGGGGGTCGAAAAAAACTTTAATGGTGAAGCGCGACCGGGCGACGGAATCAGCGTGGGCATGCTCGATCAAGAGCCACAGCTCGACAACTCAAAGACGGTCAAGGAAAACGTCCAGGACGGAATGGGCGATGTGATTCTGTGGCTGAAACGGTTCGAAGCCATCTCGCTTGAGTTCGCGGACCCGGATCTGGATCCCGACAAAATGGATAAGTTACTGGGCGAACAGGCCGACCTTCAGGAAAAAATCGAACATGCAAACGGTTGGGATCTCGACCGGACTCTTGAGATCGCGATGGATGCGCTCAGACTTCCTGCCGGGGATTCACAGGTTGCCCACCTTTCGGGGGGCGAAAAACGTCGCGTGGCCCTCTGCCGTCTGCTCCTGCAAAAACCGGATATCTTGCTATTGGACGAACCCACCAACCATCTGGATGCCGAAAGCGTACAGTGGCTCGAAGAGTTTCTGGCCAAGTACCAGGGCACGGTCGTGGCCGTGACCCATGATCGCTATTTTCTCGATAATATCGCGGGCTGGATTTTGGAACTGGACCGCGGTCACGGAATTCCGTGGGAGGGTAACTACTCATCGTGGCTTGAACAGAAGCACGAGCGTCTTCGCCAAGAAGAAAAGTCCGAGACCAAGCGCCAAAAAACCTTGGAACGTGAGCTGGAGTGGATTCGCATGAGCCCGCGCGCTCGCCAGGCCAAAAGCAAGGCCCGAGTCAGCGCCTACGAAAAGCTCCTGTCGGAGGATCGTCCTGAGAGGGAAGCGGAGATGGAAATCTACATTCCATCAGGCCCGCGTCTCGGAAACCTCGTGATCGAGGCTAATAAAATCTCCAAATCTTTTGGAGACAAGGTTCTGTTTGACGATCTTTCGTTTAATATTCCTGCAGGCAGTATCGTGGGAGTTATCGGTGGAAACGGCGTGGGTAAGACCACGCTCTGTCGCATGATTGTAGGGCAGGAAAAGCCAGACTCCGGAGTGCTCCGAATCGGTGAAACCGTCAAGCTCGCTTACGTCGACCAAAGTCGCGACGCGCTCGATGCCGAAAAAACAGTTTGGGAAGTGATTTCCGACGGCAAAAACGAAGTGATTATGCTCGGAAACCGCGAAGTGTCGTCACGCGCTTACTGTGCGCGTTTTAACCTTTCGGGTGCGGATCAGCAAAAAAAGGTCTCGATGCTCTCAGGCGGTGAACGCAATCGCGTTCATATGGCTAAACTTCTCAAGTCGGGCGGAAATGTATTGTTGCTCGACGAACCGACCAACGATCTGGACGTCAATACTTTGCGAGCGCTTGAAGAGGCTTTGTTGAGTTTCGCCGGCTGCGCAATCGTCATCAGCCATGATCGCTGGTTTCTCAATCGCGTTTGTACTCACATCCTCGCTTTCGAAGATGAAAGCAAAGTGGTCATGTTCGAAGGAAACTACCAAGAGTACGAAGAGGACAAGAAAAAGCGCCTGGGAGCTGAGTCTGTTCGGCCCCACCGCGTGAAGTTCAAAAAACTCACGCACTAGTTTATTTTTTGGTTACGAACTTCGCCATGTTTTGGAGAGTCGCTCTGAGCGCGTCGATTTGTCCTTCTTCGCGCAGATCGCCTAGCCCCATTTCATGAATGGCCAAGCCTGAGAGCGGGATCCCGTAGCGTTGCAGAAAAAAATGAGCTGCTAACACGGCCGTTCGTCGATTGGCGTCCTTGAAAAAATGCGACAAGACCAAGCCCCCATAAACGTCCACGGCGGCGTCAATGATTTGACCAGCTTCGGCGAGCTCCGTGGCGCGGTGAAGTTTTTCACGAAGGCTGAGTACTGGATCCGTATGAAGCGAAAAGGTGAGTGCGCGTCCGGAGCGGAGTGTAATGTCGGTGGACTCTCGTCTCCACGGATCCTCGGTCACGGGCTTTCCCAGAGTTGTATTGTTGATTCGAGCGAGTTCCGCGGTCGTGAGAAGGACACGGTGACGAGCCATGCTTTCAGTCATTTCGAGGGCGCGCTCAAAACGCGCGCGTTCCACTTGGATCAACAAGGATTCTGACATTTCCCGGAGTTTCCGCTTTTTAGACTGCTCGGTCAAGGCGCGTCTGGCCAGTGAGCCTAGGGTTGCGTGAAGTCAGGCGCTTCGTGCTAAAATAGAGGAGATAGGGTGGCAGTTATGTCCAGCTGGGAAGAAAATGAATCCGACGGCGGAGTGGCGGTACAAGAAGGGCGACCCAAGCTCAAAGAACCGCCCAAATACGCCGTGGTTTTACACAATGACGATTACACGACCATGGAGTTTGTGGTCGAGGTGCTCAAACGTTTTTTTCGCAAGCAAGAAGAAGAAGCGGTTCGGCTGACTGTGTTGATACACACGCAGGGACGGGCAGTAGGCGGGGTTTTTTCGCACGAGATTGCGGAGGCGAAGGTTTTTCAAGTCAGCGAGGCGGCCAGATCCAGTGGGTTTCCGCTTAAGTGCACTTCAGAGCCGGCATAGGCATTTTTCGAGGAGGTTCAGATGATTGGAAAAAAGACTGAAAAGATCCTCAATCGCGCGGTCGAGTACGCGATCGAAAATGGTCAGCAGTATTTTACCCTCGAACATGTGTTTTGGAGTTTGCTTCAAGATCCGGTGGTTGCCGAAGTGGTTCGCGCCTGCGGGGGCGAACCCGTCCGACTTTCTGGGGAGCTTGACCAGTATCTCAGGCGCGAAATTCCATCGGAACGCGCGAGTGACCGCCCAGAAACGGGCGAAGATTCTGAAACTGGAGTGCCAAGAGAACTTGACGAGCCGCCGTTTGCGACTCCTGCGATTCAGCGGCTTTTGCAGAGAGCACTCTTTCAGGTGCAATCCTCCGGAAAAGACGAAATCCAGCCCGAAGATCTTTTTGTCGCGATCTTTGGCGCCAAGGACTCGCACTCGCTGTATCTGTTGGAGTCTGCACAAATTGAGAGGCTTGAAGTGATCCGCTACCTGAGTCACGGCAGGGACCATGCGCTGACTCCCGCCGAGGGACGCTCCCTCGAAGGGGCCTCCGGTGAAAATCCACAGGGAGAAGGCTCCGAGGGTCGCGGTGATTCAGAAAATGGTGCTTCTGGAAATGATCCGCTCGCGGCTTACACGATCCCACTCAACGAATGGGCGCGCGCAGGTAAAATTGATCCCTTGATCGGGCGCACTGTGGAGCTGGAGCGAGTGGTTCAGGCTCTCTGTCGCCGAAGAAAAAACAATCCACTGCTCGTTGGTGAAGCCGGGGTCGGTAAAACGGCGATTGCTGAGGGCTTGGCTCTCAAGATTGTGCGCGGTGAAGTGCCCAGTCTTTTAGCCGAAGCCGAAATCTATTCGCTCGATCTGGGAGCGCTATTGGCGGGCGCACGTTTTCGCGGGGATTTCGAGCAGCGTCTCAAAAAGGTGTTAGCCGCGCTTGATAAGAAAAAGTCTCAGGGAAAACTTCCGATACTTTTTGTGGATGAGATTCATACGATCATTGGGGCCGGAGCGGTGAGTGGAGGCTCCTTGGATGCGGCAAATATTTTGAAGCCCATCTTGGTGCGCGGTGAAATTCGGTGCATCGGTTCGACGACCTATGGCGAGTACCGAAGCGTTTTCGAAAAAGATCACGCGCTCGCCCGAAGATTTCAAAAAATAGATATCTCTGAACCCACTCAAGAAGAGGCGATTCGAATCCTTGAGGGTGTGAAGTCGGGTTTTGAAAAACATCATGGGGTGGTCTACACGAGCGCCGCCCTCCGCAGTGCGGTCGAACTTTCAGTCAAGCACCTCACGGACCGGCAACTCCCGGACAAAGCGATTGATGTATTGGACGAAGCGGGAGCGAAAGCCCGGCTCACAAATCCGTCCGGCACTCATCCCAAAGCTCCTCTTGAAATCGGGCACGATCAAATCGAGGCCGTGATCGCGCAGATCGCGCGGATTCCTGCGCGTTCAGTGAGTACTAGCCAAAAAGATCGCCTCCAAAAACTCGAGGGTGAACTGAAGCTTGCCATCTTTGGGCAAGACGCCGCGATTCAGGCGCTGGTGAGTGCCATCCGCATGGCTCGATCGGGACTTCGCACGGGGGATCGGCCGGTGGGCTCTTTTCTTTTTTGCGGCCCAACCGGGGTAGGCAAGACTGAGCTTTCAAAACAATTGGCTGCTGCGATGGGGGTTCCGTTTCAGCGTTTCGACATGAGTGAGTACGGCGAAAAACACACCGTCTCGCGATTGATCGGCGCACCTCCGGGCTACGTGGGTTTTGATCAGCCTGGATTGCTGACTGAGGCGTTGATCAAAAACCCTCACAGCGTCGTGCTCTTGGATGAAGTCGAAAAGGCACATGCCGATATTTGGAATATTCTCCTCCAGGTCATGGATCATGGGGCGTTGACGGATAATAACGGACGCAAGGCGGACTTTAGAAACGCGATTTTGATCATGACCTCCAACGTGGGATCGAGAGACCTTGAGCGAAAGCCACTCGGAATCATTTCGACCCATCACCTTGGCAAGGCCGCGCAAAAAGCGGTCGAACAAACGTTTACTCCGGAGTTTCGTAATCGCCTCGATGCGGTGGTGTTTTTCAACCCCCTGGATCCGCTCACGATCGCGCAGGTGGTTGGAAAGCAATTGATGGAACTCGAAAACCTTCTTTTGGCCAAGAGCGTGGAACTTGATGTGGATCCTGAGGTTCGCGAGTGGCTCGCGCAAAAAGGATATGATCCGCTGCTAGGGGCCCGGCCGATGGCAAGGCTCATTCAGGACAAGCTCAAGAGGCAGCTTGCTGATCAGCTCTTGTTTGGGGCGCTCGAAAACGGTGGCAAGGTTGAAATCAAAATGAAAGACGGCGAACCGCAGTTTGAGTATTTGCCCCCCAAAAAATCACGAGCCAAATCGATCAAGAAAACGTCAGTCCGCGCGAAGCGGCACGAGCCAGTCTGAGTAAAAACTCGTCGCGCTGAACGAGTTTTGCGCCCATTTTTTCCATGTGTGGCGTGAGCATCTGAATGTCCATCCATTCAAACCCGCGACCTTTCAGGCATTCAATCAGATGCAGAAGCGCGAGCTTCGAGGCGTTTGGTTTTTTGTAGAACATGCTTTCGCCGGCAAAGTAACCAGCAATGCAGACGCCATAGATTCCGCCGACGAGCTCGCCTGCGAGCCAGGCTTCGACACTGTGAGCGAGTCCCTGGCGATGAAGCTGAATGTAGGTCTTGCTCATGGAATCCGTGATCCAGGTTCCGCTCTCGCGCCTTTGCTCGGCGCAAGCGTCGATCACCCGTGGAAAATCCTGATTGACGGTGAATTCAAAGGTCTTCTTTTTCAGCGCGCGTGCAAGGCTGTCAGAAATCCGAAGCTCCGAGAAATCGAGGACGCCTCGCTCGGGGGGGCAAAACCAGGCCAAAACCATGGGTCGTTTGGCCTCGCCCGTTGAAAGCGGCCAGGGAAAAACCCCCTGACTGTAGGCATCTTGCAAAGCCGGGACGGTGAGCTTACCGCCGATTGCCAGGAGCCCGTCATCTTCCGTGTCTCGAGGATCAGGAAACATTTTTTAATTTCAATGGAGGGGTGGGGTGTAAGCCATGAGCCAGCGGATACGGCCAAAAAAAAGCCCGATCGCGAAAATTCGCAACCGGGCGTCAAAAATTCAAAGCGATCAAAACTTACTTCTTCTTGCCGGACTTTGACTTGCGGAAGGCGGCCTTTTTATCGGTGGAACGCTTGGATTTCGCGGAAAAAAAGGTTTTCGCAAATTCTTTATCCGACTGAAGCTTGAGTGTGCGCTTCTTACGACCGGCCGCGCGCAGAGTCTTGCGCGATGGCTTCGAGGTAGTGGTAGCAGTTTGGGTCATAAAATCTCCTTGGTAGAGGGCTTATTACATCCGATTCTGCAAATCCACAAACATTCCGTCGCCCCGGACATAGTAGCTTCGAGTGGATCGCTGCTTGAACAGGGGAGTCTCGATCTTAAAGTCGAGCAGGAGCTCGGCTGCGGCAATCGGGTTTTCGATGTTTCCTGCGTTGGTCACATTGGGAACCGATGCAGTGGCTGAAAAGTTCCAAGCCCAAGCTACATACAAGTCCTCGGGCAAAATCACGATATTTGTCAGAAAACGGCCTCTGCCCTCGAAGTTTCCGCCGGGCGTAAACTGCACACGATAGGTAAAATCCACGACGGTCATTCCGTAGCCGTTTTTCATGGAAACCCGGTAGCGCCGGACTTGAGGAGTCTCCCAGCCCTGAAGCTGGGCCCAATCGCGTGAGCCTTGAGGGAGCGCGTTTGCCGAAGAGACGTTCACTTCTGCGGTGGGTTTTCCGGCTTCGATAATGGCCCAGATCTTTTTTCCCATGTTGATGATCATGTCGAGCTGAAGCTCGAGTTCACCGCCGCGAACAAGTCCCAGAGTTGTGAGGGGATTGATGGGAATGTCGGAATTTTCGAGATCGGCCAAAGGATCCGAAGAGAGCTCGGTGACTTCGACCTCTCCGAGTTCAAAATAACCGGACGACTCGGTCATCGCCCTAGGCGTTATTTTGGAGTCCGCGATGGAACTCAAAGTGAGGCCGCAAGCGCCAAAAGAAAGAACCACTAAGAAACCCAAGCAGCGTTCTAACAAGCGTACCAGTAGAGACATAAAGACCTCTTTCGTAGCGAATGTTCGACGATTTGCGCCGTTTCTATGGGGCGTTCGGCCAAAAAGCAAGGTGTTCCATTTTGGTGTAGCTCCATGGATTAAAAAAGCTAAGCTATCTTCGATGCTTAAGTCTCCTTCCAAGATTCGAAAAACACTGAGCTCACTCAGCGAAACCTTTCAGCTCCGCGCTTTTGCGATGGCCAAAATCCCGCTCCTGTACTGGTGTTTGCCCTCGGTCGTGGAGGTCACAGAGGAGCGCTGCGAGATCAGGATTCCGTGGATTCGCCGAACCAAAAACCATCTGGGCAGTATGTACTTTGGTGTTTTGTGTGTGGGCGCGGATTGTGCCGGCGGATTGATTGCGATGAACCACATCAAAAAAAGCGGCAAAAAAGTCTCGCTCATTTTTAAGGATTTTCACGCTGATTTTTTGAAGCGCGCCGAGGGCGGTGACGTTCACTTTATCTGTGAGCAAGGCCCTGAAATCCGGGAGCTGGTTGAAAAAACGCTGAGTTCGTCGGAGCGCCAGGAGTTGCCAGTAACAATCACTGCCGTGGTTCCTAAGGTCAATCCAACCGATCCGGTCGCACGGTTTGTGCTGACGCTTTCTCTGAAAAAACGGGATTAACGGGAGCTATTTCCAGTAGCGCTGCCACCAGTACGTTTGAATGTGGCGTGCTTTGCCCTTCCAGCCCACCCAGCCGGATTCATCAACACCGAACGCCGCTTTCCAACGGGCGCGGTTATTCTGAGCTCCCTGAAAACAAGAGTGCAGGATCACGAGTTTGAGTTTGCGGCCCTGGAGTGCGTTTCTTACATCCACGCCGGTCAGGATTTCTTC
>CAMBEX010000110.1 GCA_945865865.1 Bdellovibrio sp. ZAP7 | reverse complement strand
GGTTTACAGTACTGCCAGTTCCAAACGAAGCGAGTGAGCAAGAAGTGGCATTGATTGAGCCTGATGCCCAGTGGAGGTTTTCGGATCAGGCCGGAGTACCAGCCGCGAACTGGGTGGCTTTGGATTTTTTGGATTCCGCCTGGACCCAGGGCGTTGCTCCGATTGGTTTTGGAACCTTGGGCGAGCAGAACGTCGCTCCCGTTACGACTTACTCTACTTCGCGAACGACGGTTTATTTTCGAAAAACTTTTTCGGTTGCTGAACCTTCGGCGTTTTCAGAAATCAGAGCGCGACTGCTCGTTGATGACGGCGCGGTCGTTTACCTCAACGGTTCTGAAGTTTTTCGCGATGTAAATATGCCTGCGGGAAGCATAGGGTCCACGACCCAGGCGCTTACTGCGCTGGGGAGCACCGACGAAGTGGTTGAGCAGTCTTTTGTGATCCCGGTTTCTGCGCTTTCAAGCGGAAATAATACGATTGCCGTGGAAGTGCATCAAAGCGGAAGTAGCAGCTCGGATCTTGGATTTCGGCTGGAGTTGGTGGGCGTTCATTAACTGAGTATTTCCGTAGTGGCGGAAATACTCGGTTAGGTGCTAAATTTTCGGGCTATGAAGCGCGTCGATTACATCACTACAGCCATCGTTTACCCTAACAATCGGATTCATATCGGCTGGGCCTGGGAATGCGCGGGAGCCGACTGGCTTGTGCGCGGACTGAAAGCCATGGGGCGCGATGTTTTTTTTGCGACGGGTATGGACGAACACGCGATCAAGGTGCAGCACGCGGCAGAAGCACAGGGACTCACTCCCAAAGTATTTTGCGATCGCATGGCTGCGGACATTGAGCCGGTGCTCAAACAGCTCGGTATTAACTACGACCGGTTTATTCGGACCTCGGATCCTGATCATGAGTGGGTGGTCACGCAGCTTGTAAAAAAGGCCTATGACCAAGGCGACATCTATCAGGCCAAATACGAAGGGCATTACTGCGAGGGTTGCGAAGCTTATTATACCGAAAAAGATCTCGTGAACGGCCTTTGTCGCGAACACAACAAGCCCACGCAGTGGATTTCCGAAGAAAACTATTTTTTCAAACTCTCCAAGTACCAAGACAAGCTCTTGCAGCTTTTCAAAGACAAGCCTGATTTTCTCCAGCCTGAGTACCGGCGCGCGGAGGTGCTGAACTTCATTCAGCAGGGGCTCCGGGATTTTTCAATCTCTCGTTCGACATTTACCTGGGGAGTCTCCCTTCCGTGGGATCCCAAACACATTGTGTATGTCTGGTTTGATGCTTTGATTAATTACCTCACCGCGGCCGGACTTGAGTTCAAGCTCAAGGATCCTGATAGTCCTGAAGCCAAGCTCTTTGATGCGCGCTGGCCTGCCTCGGTGCACATTATCGGCAAAGACATCTCACGATTTCATTGTGTGTACTGGCCGGCGATGTTGATGGCTCTCGGTTTGCCGGTGCCTGACCGAGTTTTTGCCCATGGCTACATTTCGATCAAGGGCGCCCGCATGTCCAAGAGTTCTGGAAACATGGTGACGCCAGATGAAGTCATGGCGGTAACTGGGCCGGATCCGCTGCGCTATTACCTTTTGGCTGAAAATCAATTTTCCCAAGACGGAAATTTTGCGTGGGAGGCGATGATCCACAAAGCCAATGCGGATCTTGCTAACGACTGGGGAAATCTCGTCAATCGTACGATCAGCATGACGAGAAAGTATTTTCCGGACGAGGCCCTAAAGGCACCTGCTCATCCAACACACTCGGTGGAAATTCGCGCAAACTTCGAAAAGCTTCCCGCTGAACTCGAGGCGGCGCTTAGCAAGATTGATTCTACGGCGTTCATCACCGCGTGTACCTCGCGATCCCGATTGCTCAATCTCTATATTGATCGGACCAAACCCTGGGCTTTGGCCAAGGCTGGCACGCCGGAGTCGCAGGCTGAACTTCGTGAAGTGCTTTACACTTTGCTCGAGGGAATCCGCTGGATCGCCACTGCGCTCTTGCCGGTTCTCCCGTTTGGAATGCCCGAAGTATTCAGACAGCTAGGACTTGCCGAGCCCAAGCTCCAAGGCGCATTCAAAACGCTCTCCTGGGGAACGGGCGCACACCAGCCGGGCGAGCCCAAGCCAATCTATCCGCGCATTGAGATGCCTGAATTGCATAAAGATGAGTCGGGAGCTGGAAAGCTCTGAAAACTAATGCACCGCGTTTCGCGTGCCTGCTCGCTTGGTTTTTCAACAGTCCTTAGGCTATGCTCAAGGGGCAGGGCATTTTTTTCCGCCCACCGGATCGGGCGGTCTGAAAGGATTCGTAAGATTACGCATGGATCAGCGGAGCGAACCAAAAATTAAGCCGAGTATTGATTCCCTAGGGCGTCAGACGATTCGAAAACGGATTTTTTCGTTCGTTTCGGCGCTGATCGTTCTATCCGTTTTAGGGTCGACGTATAGCCTTTACCGTATCACCGCCGTTAACCATTCACTCGAAGGCATTAACCAGGTTTCAGTCCCGCTCGGCAGGCTCATGGCCCAGATGCAGACCGATTCGGAAGTTTTTCGGCGTGAGCTTGAGCGGGGACTTGGGTTTTCACACTGGAAGGATCCCCACTGGCGTCCTCGCGCAGTTCCAGGCTGGATTGCGGATTTGCTCCGAAGTGAAATTCAGCGGGGCCGCGATCTCCTCAATAAGGATGTGAACTGGGCTCCGGATACCGCGCGCGCGCGATGGGAGTCCTGGCTTGAACAAGTTTCTCAAGGCCTCATCGAACTCAGCGCTGACGCCTCAAAACTTTATGAAGCGCTCGCCGCTGGAGATGAGGCACTGGCCTCTGAAACCTATCCACGTTGGAATTCCCGAATGACCGAATGGGCGAGCCTCCTTCAGTGGGGAAGCGTCGAGTACGACCGCTTTGTGCGGCAGGCGTTCGCCCAGGCCAGTGATCGCGTGGCGCAGCTTCGCACGGGGCTTGAGGTTTTGTTAGTCGTTGTGGTCCTGCTTTCACTTCTCCTTCTTTGGGTGGGGGAGCGCGCACTGCGACCGCTCGGAGAACTGACTCGGCTGGCGAGACAAATTACACAAAGAGGGTTGAAGCGCGAGGACAAGGCATTGCTTGCAGAAGTTCCTCTCGCGCGCACGGACGAGGTCAGTCAGCTTGCTCGTGAGTTTCACCGGATGGCGACCTCGCTCTTGGAACGTGAAAAGGCCATCGGCGAGCAAAAGCGCAGGGTCCAGGAACAAAATGAACTTCTGCGCGAAATGGGTTCATTGAATGAGAGCATTCTTTTCAGTATCCGTTCCGTATTGATCGTCACGGATTTGCAGGGACGCATCACGCAGTGCAATCCTGAGGCGGCTCGTTGGCTTGGGATTCCCAATGCTCAGGAGCGTCTGCTCCCGGAAAATTCTAAATATAGTGACAGTACCCCGGGTGGGGTCGATCTTTTTTCTCTTCCGGTGATTCGGCTATTTTCAGGAAGTGATCGCTGGATGGAGTGTCTGATGGTCGGCGATGGCGCCGGGGTGAGAATTCCTCCCACTGCCATTGGGACGGATGGAGATCAAAGAATTTTCGGCGGACATCTCTTGCCGCTTCGGCAGGAGCGACCCCTTTTAAAACGGGGAATGGCAGACTCACCCGGCAATCGTGGAATCATTCGCGGAGCAATTTTGGTCCTTGAAGATTTGACCGATGAGTCGCGACTTCAAGAGAGATTGCGGCAGTCTGAGAGTCTCGCGGTGATCGGCAGAATGTCGGCTCAAGTTGCGCACGAGGTGCGAAATCCTTTGCATTCGATTGGCCTGGAGGCAGAAATGGCCGTTGAGCTTGCCCAGCGCCAATCACAGCCCCAGCTCAAACAGTCGCTTCAGTCCATATTGTCTTCGGTGGATCGTCTTCAAAAAATCACGGAAAATTACCTCAAGCTCTCTCGTCTTTCGGCAGGACGCCGGTCGAAGTTCGATCTGGGTGAAGTCCTTAATGAGGTCTTAGCCACCTACGGTCAGGCCTGTGAGCAGCAGGGAGTTCAAGTGGATTGGACTAGGCCTTCTGCCACTCGACTTGAGGTTCTCGGAGATCGCGATTTGATCGAACAGGCGCTGGGTAATCTCATGCGCAACGCGCTCCAAGCTCTTGAGGGTCAAGGAGAAGGTGCGCTGATTCGTTGGTCCCTGGGCCAAGCGGAGTCTGGCCGGACCTGGCTTCAGATCGAGGATAATGGCGCGGGAATTCAACCCGAGTTGAGAGAGCGCTTGTTTGTGCCTTTTTTTACGACGCGAGCACAAGGAACCGGACTAGGATTATCGTTCGTCAAAAAGGTGATCGAAGATCACCATGGTAGTGTGGTGTGTGTCGAAAAGCGGGAAGCAAGCGGGGCGTGTTTTTTAATGACGTTTCCACCGGCGCCCGACCTCGAACTGACCGACGTCCCGGAATCCGGGCGGGAGGAGCTGAATGCAACAGTCTCAACAACATAGAATTCTCTTGGTCGATGATGATTTGCAAGCGCTCGAGTCCACACGAAGGATTTTGGAGCTCTCGGGTTATTCAGTCAGTACCGCTTTGGATGGGCAGGCAGCACTTGATCTCGCGCGCGCCAGTTCGTTTGATTTGGTGGTGACTGACGTGCGCATGCCCCGGATGGGTGGTCTTGAGTTTCTTCGCGCCATGTCGCTTTGCGGTCAGGAGATCCCCATTATTTTGATGACTGCTTTTGGCAGAGTTGAAGATGCCGTTTGGGCGATGAAGCTCGGTGCAGTGGATTTTTTGACCAAGCCGTTCAAACGTCAGCAACTGGTCACCGCAGTGGAGACGGCGCTCAAGCGAGCAGGCTCCCGTGGGAGAGAGTTTGCATCGGGTTCGGCTGTTTCTAAAGTTGGCGCTGTCAGTCTGATCGGTGATTCCGCTAAAATGCGCGAACTTTTCGAGGTGATTTCGCAAGTGGCGCCTACGCATGCCACAGTTCTGATTACGGGAGAGAGCGGAACGGGCAAGGAGCTGGTTGCGCGCTCGCTTCATGAGCGGAGCGCTCGTTCTTCAAAAAACTTTGTCCCCATTAACTGTGCGGCGATTCCCGAGTCTCTTTTGGAGTCTGAGCTCTTCGGCTTTGAAAAGGGCGCCTTTAGCGGCGCGACCCAGGCGAAAGAGGGACTGTTCGAGGCGGCCGACGGTGGGACCCTGCTTTTGGATGAAATCGGCGACATGCCCGTGAGCATTCAGGCAAAATTTTTACGAGTGCTTCAAGAAGGCGAGGTCCGTCGCCTCGGAGCCACTTCGGCTCGCAAGATCAATGTTCGTGTTCTTGCGGCCACGCACCGCGACCTGCATGAAAGGGTTCGCGCCGGCGCATTCAGGCAGGATCTGTTGTTCAGGCTTGAGGTCATTCACCTTTTTTTGCCGAAGCTCAGCGAGCGAATCGAAGACATTCCAGAGTTGGCTTGTCATTTTTCTCGCGAGGCCGCGCGCCGCCACGACAAGAAGGTGACCGGAATCCACGAGAGCACGATGAATGTGCTCTTGGCTCATTCGTGGCCAGGAAATATTCGGGAGCTTTCAAACGTGATCGAGCGTGCTGTGGTTTTTTCGCGATCTGAACGAGTGATGCCGCACGATCTTCCGCCCCATCTGCTTACGTCAAATCTCCTGACTGGGGAGTTATCTTCTTCACGTCAGCCCTCGATTGAGGTGAAGGTGGGTACTCCGTTGCGCGAAGTTGAGGATCTCTTGATCCGAAAAACGCTCGAAGCCACCCAAGGTGACAAGAACATGGCCGCGAAACTTCTCGGTGTGAATTCGCGCACGATTTACCGCAAGCTCGACAAGCGCCCGGAGGAGGTCGAAGTTTGAGACCTGATCCTTGGCACCTGCGCAAATCGACGGCTGAACATCTGCAGTGGTTTCGTAATTTGCTTGACCTGCAGCGGTTGACTTCCGCCTGGCAGTCGCTCACAGCCTCCGAGCTGGCGAGTGGTATTTCGACAAAGTATCCGGCACATCTTCACGAAGGGCTCTGGCTCCTGGAGCGTGTGCTGGCTCACGGAAATCAACCCTGGCATGAGCTGTTGGACGGATGTCTGGATGATACCGCGCCCGATGATTTTTTGACTCGACTTCAAGACGTGATCTGCGCGAAGCAGGGGTTGGTTTTGCGTGACTGCTTGAAATCGCACACGCTGGATGTTTTGCTTCAAGCCGCTGAGGAGTGTGGTCGCGTATGCGCGGTTGGGCGCTGGAAGGTTCTTTCGCCTCAGTCGCGTGAAGACTGCCGAGGACTCTTTGCTGCATTTCAGGATTCCCCGTTTTCAGGCTATCCGAGAGGTGACCATTTTTTGGTTCTTCGCTCCACTCAAGACGAAATCCGAGTCAGGCTCTTGCGATGTCCTCATCAGAGCCCGCTCGTCGAGGTCCGTGAGATGGCCGGCCAGCTCTGCGAGAGTCACGAACGATGGAGTCGAGGGTATCTGATGGCTCTGAACTCTCAGGCGCGACTGGCGCGCGGCTCGGGCTGTGAGTTGAGCCTGACCCTGTCACGATGATTCGCCGCGGTCATGCTCGGACTCACCAAAAGCGCCTTCTTTCCCTGCAAAAAGAGATTTTCCGCGCCCTCCAGCGTGAGGCCGATCGTCTGCTCGGGGAGATTCCGGCAGCTATTCGCGCGTATGAGAAACAGTGTCGTCGCGATTTTCGGGGAACTTTTTTGCGGGGGCGGGTCGGCGGACTCAAAAAAACCACTCGGCTCGCGATCGTTGAGGCAATGCGCGATGTGGATGTGAGTTTTGTCGCTGATTATCATACGTTTTCGCAAGCGCAGCGCACCGCACTTCGTTTGATCAGCGATGCTTATCGGCCTGGTGAGCGTTGGTTTGTCGGGCTCGAGTTTGTTCCCAGCCACTTTCAAAGCGAGTTGGACGCATTTCAGGATGGAAAGCTCGATCTAGAAACTTTTCATCGGGTGATTCGTTATGAGGAGGATTGGGGATTTCCCTGGAAGCATTATTCGCCGATTTTTGAATGGGCACGCGAAAATCGGGTGAGGCTGATCGCGCTGAATCGACCCAAGGAGATTGCCCCTGGAAATGTCTCCCTTCGGAGCGCCTACGAAAAATCCGATCTTCACGAACGTGATCGTTGGGCGGCCGGAATCATCACAGATCTTTTTGCCGTCGAAAGGCGAAGCCGGACGCACGAACGGCCGAGAATGGTGGTTCTTTACGGGGACCTCCATGTGGCGTCCCGACACATCCCTCTCCAAACGGCCAAAGTTTCTCGGGAGTTTTTGAGTTCGGCGCTTGAGTGCGTGACCGTTCATCAGAATAGCGATGAACTCTACTGGAGGCTTGCGAGAAGCGGAGTCGAACACGTCGCTGACGCCATTCAACTCAAGCGAAATGTCTTTCACGTGGTTTCCGGAACTCCTTGGGCAAAACTTCAATCTCTGGTCACTTGGGCCGAGGGCGGGACGAGCGCCATAGCCGAATCGCGGGATGAGTTTCGAGAGGATTCACGAGAAGATTCAGACGACGAGTTTTTGTGGGAGCTCGAGACGGACTACCTGTCCCTGATCGGACGCTACGGCGAAGCGATCGCTGAGTTTCTCGCCATCGATCCAGTGTCGTTTGATTCGCTGACCGTACAGACGATTCATGGGGCAGATTTCGTGGAGGGAATCCTCAAGGACGAGCGCTTTTCGTCGCGCGAGGCTTCGTTGATCCGTTATCAGGTTTCTCAAAATCACCGAATCTATATTCCGCGGATCAACATCGCGTACTTGGGGACGCCTTCACATAATGGCGCGGCGGAAATGGCGGCGCTTCATCTGCAGCGTATGAGAACGCGTTCACACGCAATTTGCGAGAAGGATACGGACGATTTTTTTCGACTGGTCATAGAGGGAGCGTTCGGATTTTTTGGCAGCTTGATTTTGAATCCCCGACGGAAGTGCGACCTTCCGGAGGATCATTCGCGAAGGATTGAAGAGATCCGTTCCGCTTCGCGGTCCGGGCTTACCGTGAAAGTAGAGCTCGAGGCCCGCAAACTCACCCTTGCGGCGCTTGAGGCCGAAGCGCGGCTGCTCAAATCGCAACCGATCAAGTCTGGGCGTTCTTTCGCAAGGACCCCTGTTAAATTTATGGATCATCAAATTCGCGGACTGGATCTGGTCAACGTGAATTCTAGGCAGAGCCATGCCGTACTGCTTGCAGCAAGTTATCTCGGAAAAATTTTGGGTAAGAGGCTGCATCGAGCGATCTTGAATGATTCGGTTTCATCCGAAACAGTTAGGTTTCTCTGCCTGGCGCGTGTGGATGGTGCGAGAAGACCGTTTGAAGATCGCTACAAAGAGCTTTTGCTGGCTGTCCAGCATGAGGTTCTTGCGTCCAGCAAGACGCATTCTCTTTAGCGGGAGAGGTTGCCGGTCTGGATACTTGAGACGGGATTGTTGCAGGCGTAAGCATTAAATCCACAGTCCAAAAAAGTAATTTCAGAAAGTTCCGGGTCTAGGGTGTTACCGCGAAGGCCGATTCGGATCTGGAGCGCGACCTGGTAAGGGGAGACTGACTCGGAGTTGAACGCCAGGGATTGAAATCCAAAGATCTTGGCTCCGTCGTTCGTCATGGTTCCGAAAATCGGGTAAATGTACTGCTGAATGGCGAGATTACCTACGGGGCCCTGCGAGCTGAGGGTTAACTGTGCGTAGCGATTGCCTGTGTCTTTGGCGATGACTTCCTGAAGAGTCAAATTCATGATTTGAGCAACGTTCGAGTTGCTGATCCAGGATCGGTAAGAGCCCACGAGGGGACTCATGGTGATGGAGTTCGTGGTCGGGAGTTGCTGTCCCGAGGGAAGCTT
>CAMBEX010000109.1 GCA_945865865.1 Bdellovibrio sp. ZAP7 | reverse complement strand
GGTCGAGGTCCCTCGAGATTCCCAAAAGAGATTTGAGCATCAAGAAGACCGAGCCAGCAGCCCAAGCTTGAGGCTTGCAGGCCACCTCGTAAGGAATGGGCGGCTCGGTGCCTCGTTTTCTAAAGCCACAGTACAGCTCCGGAAGCCTGAAATCGTCACTGGACTCAAGCACGCCCAAGAGAGCCAGGGCAAGCTGAGTGAGATGCGCCCCCTGCTCGTAGTAGCGCATTCCCTCGAGAATGAGCGAGTTGTCGTGCGGCCAGATCGAACCATTGTGGTAGCTCATGGGGTTGAAGGCCTCCTCTGTGTCAGCAAGCGTGCGGATCCCGTGTCCGCTAAAGAGGGACTCCGACATCAGATGCGCGCTCACCGACTGAGCTTGTTCGGGCGAGAGAATTTTTCCCCACAGGCAGTGACCCATATTGGAACTCAAGACGTCGCAGGGCTTGGAGTCTCCGTCGAGCGCCAGATGTACTGCTCCCTTTGCGGAATTCCAAAATCGATCATTGAATAGGTTGCGCAACTGCAGTGCCTCAGTCCGAAGTCTTTGCGCCCTAACCTCGTCTCCGCGCAGGCGCGCGAGTTGCGACATTCCCTGCTTGGCGCGAAACGCATAGGCCTGTACTTCGCATAATCGAATCGGAGCGTGTGCGAGGCGCCCGTCGGCGTGCATGACGGAATTGTGAGAGTCCTTCCAACCTTGATTGACGAGGCCCGTGGGAGATTGTTTGGCGTACTCTAAAAATCCATCGCGATCGATATCTCCCCAAAGATCCATCCACTCGAGCGCCTGGAGCGCGGCCGGCCACCAACGGCCCAGGCTTTCAAAATCGCGAGTCCAGCTGATGTATTCATGAAGCAAAACCAGGGCAAGTGGCGTGGAATCGACCGAACCGTAATAGGGAATAAACGGAATTTCACGGGTGGCAGCCATTTCGCCGCGGCGAAACTCATGAAAAACTTTTCCAGGTTGCTCGTCGGTAAATGCCTCGGAGGACTTGCCGAGACTTTTAAATACATAATCCAGCACTCCTCGCGCGATTTTTGGATACCAGGGCAAGAGCTGATAAGCCGTGATCAAGCCATCGCGGCCAAAGGGCGCCGAAAACCACGGAACTCCTGCGTAGGGGTAATACGTGGAGGCGTCTTCTTGGGTGAGCAGCATCCGAATGTCGGTTTCTGCGTTTTCGATGGCGCGATTGACGAGTGCATTGTCAGAGCGAATGGAAAGCTCGCCGAAGAGTCCGTTTTGCTGCGATTGGGGAGCCAAACTCATCATCTCGTTCACCGAGAGTTCGCGAAAGTCTTTGCCGTGAAAAATCGCAGGTCGTTTCTCGTCAAAAGATACGAGTGTTTTGATGAGGAGAGTTTCTTTGGGGGGGATTTCCATTCGGCTGAAATAGCCCACCAAATGCGGCGCAATCCGGATTTTTTCGGATTTAAACAAACGTTGAATATGAGCGCTGCGTTTGCGGCCATCCAGTCCCTCATAGGCCAGGGTGAGCGTTGAGATTCCGTCTCTCGAATCTTCCTGAGGCGGTAAAAGTCGGCCGCGTTTTTCTCGATGCATTCCGCGAACCTCAAAGACATCGTCGAAGTTTCCTCCAGCCCAGTGCTCGAGCTGCAGCAGGTGCGGGATTGAATCAAAATTTCTAATCGCCAGGACTTCAAAAAGAGAGTCTTCGTGGAGGGTCAGGATTCGGCGGATGAGCAGCGTGTCGCGGCGAATCCGGCTTTCGCCCGAATTTGCGGGGGCCCCTGCGAGAATCGGCAAATCGCGGTTGGTCATCGAAAAAACGAGGGTATTTCCGGAGTTTCGCAGTTCATGGGCAAGCGGAACCGGAGTCTGCCCATTGATCGTGGTTTCCCAAACCGAAAGGTAGCGTGTGTCGTTGTAATAAAGGCCGAGCTCCGAGGTATAGATCCTCGGGCATTCGCCTCGGCGGTCGAGTACGCCAAAGGCGTGGTTATCCTTGAAGCTGAGTTTTGTGATGCCGGTCAGAAGCGAGCTCGACGGAATGTAAGAGATTCCGTCGATCACGAGCGGCTGATCGAGCGATGAGGTTTCGGTAGACATTCAAGTAGTCCTCGGTCATTCGCTTAAGCGAAAAATGTTTTTCGACCCACGCGCGGCATCCCGTGCGACTGATTGCAGGCAGGTCGCGCACACGCTTGGCGAGTTCGTTCACGTCCGGTGAGACAAACCCGGTGATCCCGTCTTTGAGGATCTCCGGCACCGAACCACAGGGCCGCGCTAAAACTGGAGTGCCGCACGCCAACGATTCGATCATCACGAGTCCAAAGGGCTCCGGCCAATCAACCGGAAAAGTCAGGGCCAGGGCGTTGCCTAGAAACTCGGACTTTTCGGATTCTGAAATTTCTCCGATGAACTCAATCTGGCGCCCGTCGATCTTGGGCTTGACGCATGCATCGAAGTACTCGCGGTCTTTTCCGTTCTCAATCTTGGCGGCGATCTTGAGTGGAACTCCCGCGCGAAGGGCTATTTCGATTGCCCAATCTGGGCGTTTTTCGACGGAAATACGCCCCAGAAACGCGAGGTATTTTCCGGGTTTTGGATGAAACTGAAAATTTTGCACATCGATTCCATGACGGACCGTGCGCTGCCAATTGAGCTGTGGGAGTGGCGTTCTTTGTGAGTCGCTGATGGAGACAAAGGCTGAATCCCGAAACGGCATAAATCCTGGCCCGATGAAATCGAGGTCCAATCTGCCGTGAAGCGTCGTAACTAGAGGGGTTCGTACCAGTCTTGAAAGGGGTAGCATCCAGTAGTCATGATGATTGTGAATGACGTCAAACTCATGGGCGCGGCGTCCCACCTCGGCTAGCATTTTGAGATGGTAGGGAGCTCCGTCAGCAATGGGTGGATTGCTGAGTCGCAATGCTTGATGGACCATGGGGGCGAGGCGTCCCGAGACGACGCTGTCGGCTGACGCAAAGACCGTCACGTCTACATTGGCGTCTATCAACCCTTGGCAGAGATTATGGACGACGCGTTCAGTTCCCCCGTAAAGCTTGGGGGGGACGCTTTCAAATAACGGAGCAAGCAAAGCCACACGCATAGCCTGCGCGGGTTGCAGTTTTCATGCGTGAACGAGAGTGAAAAAAGTTGAATGTCGGTCTGATTATTTTGCGGGTTTTGCGGCCGGAGCAGCTGGCGCAGCCGGAGCATTTTGAGCAGGAGCGGCAGGCGCTGCGGGAGCGGCCGGCGCCGATTGTGCTGCGGGAGCGCCTTCAAAAACGCTCTTTTTTTCGCGATTGTAAATCACCGTCAACGCGACTGAGGTGACCATGAAAATGGCAGCTAACGCCGAGGTGAGTCGAGTAAAGAAGTTGGCGCCACCGGAGCTTCCAAAAACCGTCTGACTCGATCCAGCAAACGAAGCGCTGATTTCAGCCCCTTTGCCGGATTGAATCATCACCAAAAGAACCAAAAGAACGCAGGCTGCAATGTGAATGACGGTTAGAAACGTAGACATAGGCGACTTAGATAGCCTGGCCACCCGCCTCAATCAACTTCAAAAAGCTATCCGGCTTGAGACTTGCGCCTCCGACCAGGCCTCCGTCGATATTGCGGCAGGACAAAAGTGCGGCGAAGTTGTCGGGAGTGACACTGCCCCCGTAGAGAATCGCCGTTTTCTGGGAAACCTGCTCCCCGTGGAGGTTTTGGAGTTCCTGGCGAATCAGCGCATGGACCTCTTCGGCTTGTTCGGGCGTGGCCGTCAGGCCAGTGCCGATCGCCCACACGGGTTCATAGGCAATGACCAGCGTTCCGCCCACTCCGGGCTTCCAATCCTGAAGCGCCGCGCGAAGCTGGCTCAAAACGATCTCATCGGTGCGGCCCGCCTCACGTTCCGCGCGCGTCTCGCCGATGCACAAAATCACGCGAAATCCTTGCTCAATGAGGCTGAGCGTTCGCTTTTGTGCGGTCTCGTTGGTTTCTCCAAAAAACTGGCGGCGTTCTGAATGCCCCACCAAAACGGTGGTGACACCGATTTCTTGAAGGAGCGGGCCTGAGAGTTCACCCGTGAAGGCGCCTTTTATTTCCCAGTGTGCGTTTTGCGCGCCTACCGCACAGATTCCGCGATGAGCACTCGCTGAGGCAAGGCTTACGGATGGCGGAATCACGCACACTTGAAGGCTTCCGTTAGCAAGCGCCACCTGAGTGACTGTGGAGGGAGCGGCTCCAAAAGAATTTTCAAGGTCAGGGCAGGCCGCAGCCAGGAGGTCTGAAAAAAACTTTTCAGTCTCCCGGGGGCCGTGGTTCATCTTCCAGTTTCCCGCAATCAAAATGCCGCGGGGTTTTTTGCTCGAAGGCAAAAGAGAAGGTGCACTCACGTGTCTTGCGGTTCCAGAGCTTGAGTCAAAATCTTATATTGGCGCGCGGAGATCTTGAGGATTTCAATTCCGGGAAGGCCATTTCCTTCGAGGTATTCGAGCACCGCGCCGCCTCCCGTGGAGAGGTGGTCAAATTTCTCGGCATATCCGGACTGTTTAATGGCCGAAACCGTGTCACCGCCGCCGATCACTTTAATTGCTGTGCCGGAGGCAACGGCCTGGGCGACCTCAAATGTTCCTACGGCGTACTCAGGCTTTTCAAACCATCCGAGAGGGCCATTCCAGAAAATAGTTTTCGCAGCGGCAAGCATTTCAGAAAACTTCTGAACCGTCTTGGGGCCGATATCAAAACCTTTGTTGGTGTCGGCGGGAACGAGAAGGGGGATTTCGCGTTTTTTTGCATCCCGCATGATGCCGCGAGCGGCGTCGATATCCGCCTGTTTTGGGAGTTTTGCACCTTCTGGAATCGTGTCGCCTTGCGCGGCCCAGAAAGCGTGAGCCATGGCTCCGCCAATCAGGAGTCCATCCACGCGCTGAAGGAGCGAATCGACCGTCTTGATCTTGTCCGTGACTTTGGACCCACCCAGTACAGCGTAAAAGGGGCGCGCCGGATTTGCGAGCAGCGGGTCCAAAAACTTAAGTTCCTTTTCGATCAAAAGGCCCATGCCTTTTTCTTGAACCAGAGCCGCGACCCCGTAAGTCGACGCGTGCTTGCGATGGGCTGTGCCGAAAGCATCGTTGATGTAAACCTGCGCGATTCGGGAGAGTGAACGTGAAAAGTCGAGATCATTGGTTTCTTCGCCCGCCTGAAAGCGTAGATTTTCAAGAAGCATGACCTGGCCGTTTTTCAGGCTTTGGGCCATGAGTTCGATTCCCTCTCCAATGCAGTCATCGGCGAGAGTGACTTCTTTTCCGAGAAGTTCAGCCAGGTGAAGGGCTACCGGTTCCATCGAATACTCAGGTTTTCGCTGACCATCGGGGCGCCCGAGGTGTGAAGCCAAAATGATTTTCGCGCCTTTTTCGATCGCGAGTTGAATCGTGGGGAGAGCTTCGCGGATTCGGTTGTCATCGGCGACCTTGCGGTGACCCTCGCTATCGGGTTCAGTGAGCGGAACATTGAAGTCCACCCGCATGAACACGGTTTTGCCAAGGATGTTGATGTCGCGAATACTTCGGATCAGTGATGGGCGAGTTGAACTCATGGTTTAGAGGCCTTTCTTTGCCATGAAAAGCGACAGGTCGAGCATGCGTAGCGAAAAGCCAGACTCATTGTCGTACCAAGAAATCACCTTCACGAGATTTCCATCGAGCAGCGTGGTGAGTTCAGAATCCACCGTCGAGCTGCTGGTGTTGCCGTTGTAATCGGTCGATACGAGTGGAGCGGTTTCAAACGAAAGGATGCCTTTCATCGGACCTTCTGCGGCTTTTTTGAAAGCGGCATTCACTTCTTCGCGGGTGGTGTTCTTTTTGAGTTCGCCCGTGAAGTCCACGCACGACACATTTGGGGTCGGCACGCGAATCGCGAGTCCATCGAGTTTGCCTTTGAGATGCGGTAATACGAGGCCCACCGCTTTTGCGGCACCCGTCGAAGTCGGAATCATCGAAAGAGCGGCAGCGCGTGCGCGGCGAAGATCCTTGTGCGGGAGATCCAATACTTGCTGATCGTTGGTGTAGCTGTGAACGGTGAGCATCGTTCCACGAACGACTCCAAAGCTGTCATCAAGAACCTTAACGAGCGGAGCCAGGCAGTTGGTGGTGCACGAAGCGTTTGAAACAATCGTGTGTTTGGCGGGATCGTAAGTGTTCTCGTTCACGCCCATGCAGAACGTTGCGTCGGCGTCTTTTGAGGGAGCCGAGATGATGACTTTTTTAGCTCCGCCCTTGAGGTGGAGAGCCGCTTTTTCGCGGTCGGTAAAAATCCCGGTGCACTCGTGAACAATCTGCGCGCCCATTCCGGTCCAGTTGAGAGCGGCAGGATCTTTTTCGGCGTTGAGTTTGATTTTGTGACGGCCCACCATCAGAGTGCCGTCTTCGACGCGAACTTCGGCGTCCAAGATGCCATGGACGGAGTCGTATTTGAGCAGGTGAGCGATGGTTTCGGGTTTGGAAAGGTCGTTGATTCCAACGATTTGAACGTTGTCCTGGGTCAGCGCCAGGCGCATGACTTTACGGCCAATTCTTCCGAAACCATTGATACCAATTTTGATGGGCTGTGACATGGGGGTCGTATAACCCCGGGGCGGCGGCTGGGTAAAGGGAGAAGTCAGCCTGAACTACTCCCAAGCCCCGGTCTTGAGCAGGTTTTTGTGGGACTTGAGGCTCTTTTTAAAGCCGTCTTGGGTGGACTTCCAGGGCTTGTCCCACGCCAGGCCGGGTTGGACGAGCTCGCGGCACAAAGTCAGCAGTCCCTCGACATCAGATTCGTGGACAAACTCAGGGGCCGGGCCCAGATTTTCGGCCGCATCCGGGCCGCCTTCAAGCGACTGGTTGTGGTAGTTTCCGAGCGGTACAGAAATTCCGATGCACGGAATTCCGTAGGCTGTTGCCGCGGTGGCCTCGCAGGCTCCGCCGTCCATGATTCTGCGCTGATGCTGATCGGGAAGGACCTTTGCGGCAAGACTGCTGAATACTTTGATCGCGCCCGAATCAAAAACCGTCATGCGATCGCCAAGCCTCACCACCGGGCCTTTTCCGATTTCAGCACCCGGGAGTGTGCGCGAGGTTTCAAGGCTCACTCCGAGCACGGGGCGTTTGGCTTTTTTAAGCCAGCCCAGTTCGAAGTGTCCAATCGCTCCGATAAAGCCGACCTCCTCGGCGCGGGTGAGGAGGCCGATGAACCTGGGTTGTTTTGTCCCTTTTCTTAGGCCTTTTTTGCGGCCTTTTGGGGCTGACGCAAAGTGTTCGATCGCAAGCCGGGTGATCGCAAAAGCGCCCACAAGATCATCGGCGACATGGGTGTAAATCAGCTTGGAGTTTTCGCCTTCGCCGCGCCAAAAAGGGGCGCGAAATTTAAAGCCACCAAAAAGGTTTGAGGCCTTGGGGCTTGGACCCATGTCGGTAAGCGAAACTTCGATCGTGGCGGTGTCGATGGAGCGGCCCGACTGCGTGAGTTTGGACTCCACCACGCGGCCTTCGGTACGGAAGCTTTGCGCATCGGCAATCCAAACGCGAGCACCTACGAGACGCTGAGTCGGCGTGCCCCCATGCCACTTCACACTCAGGCGGGTCGGAGACTCCCATTTTACGCCGTGAAATCCCGGGTGATCCAAGTGCGCGATAAAAACTCGAAGGGGTTCTTTTTTATCAGCCACGGAAACTGGGTTTAAGAGCCGGAGGTAATCAGCTCTGCTCGACGCGCCGACTATGATGTTTCCGATCGGGTCCTGAAAATGCGGGACATGAGCCTCGGTCAAAACGCGGCGCAAAAGTCTGATGACGTGGATTTCACGAAACGGCGCGGTGGGTTGGGTGAGGATTTCTTCGAGAAGCTTCATGTAAAACGTATGCCGGGCGTAAGCCCGCTTTGCAACTGCGCCCCTGCGGAATATGCTCCACGACCTATGACGTCCTCGCAACAGGCGGTGGCCCTTTTGGAAGAAATCCACGATCTCATGCAGCTTGCCGGTGAAAATCCGTTCAAGGTGCGTGCGTTTGAAAAAGCGCAAGCCGCCGTGGCCGAGCAGGAGGATCTTGCGGATCGCGCGAAAGCGGGCACGTTGACCGAGCTTCCGGGAATCGGAAAAGGAATCTCCGAAGTTTTGACGGAGTTTTTGCTCCACGGCACCTCGCGTGTGCGGGACGAACTCAAGGCTTCGCTTCCACCAGGGCTTTTGGAGCTGACTCAGATTCCGGGTCTGGGCCCCAAAAAGGCGCAACAGATCATCGCTGAGCTCGGAATCGAAACCGTGCGCGAGCTCGAGTACGCCTGTAAAGAAAACAGACTTCTGAAGCTCAAGGGTTTTGGAGTGAAAGCTCAGCAAAAGATTTTAGAATCGATTCAGTTTTTGCATTCAACCGAAGGCCAACAGCGGCTCGATCAGGTTTTTGAATATTCCGGTGAGCTATTAAAGGTTCTTGAAAAAGCCGCGCACGCACGCGTCGCGGTGACGGGTGCGCTCAGGCGCAGGATGGAAGTCTTGAGCGCCATTGAATATTTGGTTGAGGCGCCTGAGCAGAAAGCTTTGAGGCTCAAGCAGCAAGAGGCGACTGAGCACGCACTAGAAAAATTCCGCAAAGAAAATCCGGGAGCGCTTCCGGCGACACTGAATTTCGCGACATCCGAGGTCTGGGGTTTTGAGCTCGCTCGCACCACAGCCAGTGAGGCGCACTGGAAAGCACTCGAAAAATTTGGCGCCAAAAAGTGGGAAAAGGCCAAGGCGGCCGCAGGTCCCACGATCGGCGCAACTCTCGATGATGCTGGCGGCGACGAAGCGTTTTACGAGGCGCTGGGGCTTTCTGCGATTGCGCCCGAGATGCGCGAGACCGGTGAGGAGATCGCGCTCGCCCAAAAGGGCAGCCTCTCAGA
>CAMBEX010000108.1 GCA_945865865.1 Bdellovibrio sp. ZAP7 | reverse complement strand
TTAGGGTTTTTGTCGCATTTTTTGACAGTTTCAGGTGTGTCACCGACGACACACTCCTGAGTTTGAAATGGGTTGTGACCAAAAAAGGCGCTCGACTTTTTACACGAGATCTAAATAACAAGGCAAAACAAGGTTTTGCCACAGGCCACTCGCCGCTGACGATTTTTGACAACGTCTAGTTGAGTGACAGCGGCGGGGGCACCTTAATCGAGCTCCTGGCTGCCTTGGCCGCCTGACGAGTGTTCATCGCCACTCAGTTCGGCTCCTTCGCGGTCATCTTCGGCCAAGTCCCCGCGGTATTGGTTCATGAGCTCGACCACCTCGGGAGCACCCTCGGGAAACTCACCTTTGGGAATACCATGGTGGTGGAGTAGCTCGTCTCCGCGCAAAGATCCTTCTTCGCACATATCGAGTTGCTGCTCGATGGAGCCCGGGCTGCAGTACTCAGCCTCGCGATCACCTGGATGGAGTCGCTCTGGATAGCGTTCTTTGGGTTGACGTTTTAGCATACTTGCAAATAAGTGCTTCACGTCATGTGCCAGACCGGACCATGCGGCCGGTGAGCTCAGTCCTCTACGGTCATTTCGTGGAGGATAAAGCGTGCACTTCCGTTTTTTACGCGCACGCCATGCCCAAAAAAGGATCCTCCACCAAACGTAAATCCGATATTTCCAGGATCTCTCAGTACTCTTCGAAATTTTGAAAGGATGGCCTCGGACTGGTCACCGCGCTGACCCGAAACATTGGTCCATTGGTCCGCTGAGAGTGGGACACGTAGTTCGAACGAACCTCGTTCCAACTTAATCGCGATCGGATTGGACCACCAGCGATCACCCGGATCTTGGGTGGGTCTTGTTCCTCGCTGGAGCAGAAATCGGACATGAGCCGGAAAAGTCGAAGTGTTGAAGGACTCGGTGTGGTGATCAAACTCCGCGCCGTCTGAAGTTTCAATGCTCATGCGCGCAAGCAGCCCAGCCCCCTGGAGGTAGCCGCCCACGACGTTTTGCGTGAGGTAATCGATTTCTCCAAATCCCATTTTAGGAAATTCAAAAAACCACTCGCCCGAATCACCGGAATACGGATGTGGAGGCATGTGTTCACTGTAAGTAATATTCCAATTCAACGGATCCATCGAGAGCCGGCGAATCGGTGCGCGAACCCGAATCGTTTCAGAAGTCGAATTTGAGCCCGAGTCCAAAACCACGAGGGTTGCAAAGCCGTACTTTTCACTCGCGCTGCAGAACTCGCCGCTTTCGCTGAGTGTGCCCATTTTCGGCGTCAGGTTGCGAAAGGAATAGGGAGGACGTCCGCCTTCAACCGAAAGAGAGGCGCACTGTCCGGATTCAACCATCCCATGCAGAGTGGTGAGTTTGAGTTGTCGATAGAAACCAAACTCAGCTCGAAGGACCTGCCGCTTTTTGCCGATCGGGACAATCTCTTCGAGCCGGATGCGTCCGACCCCTGCTTTCAGCGATCGGACCACTACGTCAGCGGATCCCTCGTGCGTGCAGATTTTTTTCCGTATTGCCTGAAAACTTGTTGGAGCGACAAAGACGTTAAAGCAATGACGATGATTTGCGGTGGCAGGATTTCCGGAGCTGCTTGAGCTGTCTGCGTTCACCGTTAAAAATCCCAAGCCCGGCTGTTCGCTCGGAATGAGAAACGCAACGGGTGCGGTATTCATGATTTTTAGGGTGTGGGCAAAGGCTGTCGTGGGGGTCGCCGACGAGGCGATGAGGATAGCCGCGCAAATCAAGAAGAGTCGGGTGAAGTTCATCTGGGTGTATCTCTCTCTCGGAAAGAGAACTGCAAGGCAAATACCGCAAGTGATGCTCTGCGCAGGGCTATCATCGCGGTCATTTCAATCAATGATTTCAGCTGTTTTGGAGCGGCCCGGACGAACTCCCGCCGCGCGCTCTGCCTACCCACGAGGGCCCTGTCAAAACTTTTGACAGCTCTGCGCTTACTTCTTGATCTTAAAAACTTTTGCAGCGTTGTCGTGAAAAACGGCGTTCCAATGTTCCTTTGGAATCGCTTTCTTGAACACCCGAATGTAACTCGCCATGGGAGTGAGTGGCCAGTCCGAACCGTACATGAGTTTGCCGGGGTCTTCGACGTAACCAAAGACCCAAGCTAAGGGTTTAACGACGTATTGGTCGAGCTTCTCTTCAGGAATTGAGTCGAGATTTCCAATCAGCAGCGCCGAACCATCGAGGTAGACGTTAGGATTTTTGTAGGCGACTTCAGCGGCCGATTCGATCCAGGGATTTCCGATGTGCGCGATCACAAAACGTACGCCGCGATTTTCAACAGCCACTTCATCGATGGTCAGAGGGTCGGCGTACTTGAGTTTACCGTCGCGTGAATAAGTATCGCCCGTGTGAAAGACGACGGGCACGTCGTATTTTTGAGCGAGCAGGTAGACGGGTTTGTAGAGCGGATCGTAGGCGTAGCGATAAGTGTAACCGAGATAGATCTTGATGCAGCGAAACTTGCCGGATTTGAGGCCGGCTTCGACGTTGGCATTGTTCCAACTGTCGCCAATTCCCGCGCAGTGAATGACTCCGTTTGCGCCCAAATCAGGAAGATCAGCAGTCGAATCCTTCGGTGCATGCGATACGGCTCCGACGACCCCCGCTTGCTTCATTTCATTTACAAAACCTTCGCGAGTGACCGTAATTCCGCTGGATTCGTCACTTTCGCCGCTAAAGCGTGTGTGTACGTGAGCGTCGATAATTTTGAGGGGAGCCGTGGGTTGAGCGGCGTCCGCAGCTGTCGGGTTTTTGGCGAGAGCGGCACAGCCGCCGAGAGATTGAAGTCCCGTAATTGCGATCGCTGCGAACATAAGTTTCATAATCGGGATCGAGAGAGTGCGGGAATCAAAAATTGGGATGAGCTTTTTCATGGGGTGCAGCCTACAATGGATGCATGGGCAAGCAAAGGCGGCATTGTGGATTGGGTAAATGGGTCATTGCGGGGCGGACGATGGCACTCGTCGTCACGGTTTTGGTCGCACCACAAATCGCAGATCCAAGAGAAGCTCGCGCTGGAGGCAGTATGTCCGGCACACTGAGTCTAGTTCCGGGTTTGGGTCAGGCCGTGAACGGAAATCCCTTCGAAGGGCTTGCATGGTTTGGCTCTGTGGCCGGGCTCTACTTATCCGGAAATTCTAATCTCGCGCAGGTGGGCTGGGATCTTTGGATGTACAATATGTATGACGCTTACCGGGACGGCGGTGCATCGGGTAGCGGAAAAACCACCAGCCACAGTCTCGCTTCAAATTACGTGGCTAACTACAATCCGGCAAACGCTCTGGACCCAATCGGAGCTCCGGTCGTTGGCTTTGGCGCGTGGTCCGGTAGTTCGCGTGGCTACACAGGGCTTCGTTCACCCACCAAGATCGTGACATACAGTTTTGTGGGCCTAGGCGAAGAGGCGCTCTTTCGGGGTTTTTTGTTTCCGGCGTTTTCTAATCTGCTTTTTGATTCGGCGATTGCTGGTGCCGTGACTTCATCCGCGGTTTTCGCGTACGTGCATGCGACCGGTGGCAGCGCGAATCTTGCGCCCGGCGTTCTTGCTCAGCGGTTCGTGTTTGGAATGCTCTTTTCGTGGCAGATGCATCGCAATCGCTACGACATGAGGCGCGGGGTTTTTGCGCACACCTGGTATGACATTTTGGTCGACCAGGAAGCGGGCGAAATTCAGGGAATGTCGATCAAGATCCCATTCTAAGACTCAGCTAAAATTTTCTGGCCTCGTACGCGAAGTTTTCGAGCTGCTGGACGCGCGGATCTTTTGGCGAAACATCTTTGGCGTAGCGATGCGCAGAGAGGGCCTGTGGTTTTGCGATTGCCGAAATCGCCTCTCGGGCGATTTGAGGTGGCAGCTCTGTGGCGTGCTTTTTGGCGTGCTGAAGCATGAGTACAGATGTGCCGCCGAGATGAAAGTAAGAGTCGAGCTGCTTGGGATCGACCGAGATTTTGGAGATGAGCAGGGATTGAATTTCAGCCAGCCTCTCGAGCAACCTTAAAGAGTCTTTCTCGGATTCCAAATTTGCCAGCTGCACCTGTTCCAGTTGCCGATTGATCCATGCGCGTGCCGAGTCGAGATTCCCTGAGACCCGAAGTCCGGAGACGAGATTTTCAAAAAGAATCTGAGCCTGCCGACCTGACTCGTTAGAGGGGCGCTCCAAAATGAGAGTCTGGTGAATGCCCGTGGGCCCGATCAAGATAAAGCGCTCTTCGGCTTGGGAACCTCGCTGCACGCTCAGATAAATTCCCTGCGGCTGTTCCGCGGTCTCCAAAGAAGGATTGTTCACGCGAAACCAACTGAGCCTCCAATGTTTGGCGGGGCCTAGCGACTGCATCTCCTGAATATGTCGATTGAGCGCGGCTTCACGCATAAAAAGACAGCGTCGAGCCTTGTCCTCGGGGCCCAGAAAACAATCTCGAAGGCGGGTACGGTCGTTTTCAGATGGGGCTTCAGATAGGAGGTCGGGAGGAGTCTTTGGACCCTCAATCGTAAGACGGATCTCGGGCGCGCTCCAGCGAGCGTGGATCTTACCGACAAAGTTTGCGGGGGGGCCTTTCTGGTACGGAATCGAATAAAACACCGGAGTTTGGCCATAGAACTTCGGCCAGGCACCGAGCGCGTAGTAGAACGGTGCAATCGTCCAGCGCTCGGCATCCGAAGTGAGTGGCGCAAAAGGCGGCAGCACGAGCTGCTCGGCTTTTTTAAACAACGGATGTGAAAGTACGGTCGAAGAATAGAGTGCGACGCAAACGGCGATCGAAGCCGAGGTCGCAAGGACGCCCCGAAAAATCAAAGCAGGAGAGAGTTGATCGGGCCTGACGAGTTTCGTTTCGAATTTCAGACATTGGAAAACGAGCTCCCAGCCCGTGAACCTTGCGCCGTTTGTTCCGAGGCGTTTGAGCTTCCAGGCTCGCGTGCCTAGCGACTGTCCGAAGACTCCGAGCTGAAAGTGCCAAAAAAATGCCGAAAAAAGCAGCGTAAATCCGACAGTTGCGGGAGTCGGCAGCGGTGAAAATCCCGCAAACCTCACCAGCAAGGCGTAGATACCGACGATCCAGCTGAAGTTGGTGACGAGCGCGCCGATTCGGAGTGAAACGTTGGCCGAGTGGTTGTAGGCGGAGATCCCGCGAACGTGACTTTGCGAGTGACTAGCGGATTGAACCGAGGCGCTTTGCGATTCGGGAGGGAGGTCGGTCATTTTCTTGGGCAGATCGTTCCCGCTTTTTATGGGTGACTCTCGGGTGTTTGAAGTTACACTTATTGTCATGATCACCTTGAGTCGTTTGAACAACAAGAAATTTGTACTGAACTGCGAACTGATCAAGACGCTTGAGGCGGCACCAGACACGATTGTGACTCTGATCAACGGTGAGAAACTGATGGTGCGTGAATCGCTGGACGAAGTAGTCAAGCTTTCGATGGATTATCGCAAGCGACTTTATCAAGAGCCGCCTACTCAAGTAGAGACGGTGCCATCGGCAGCATTCGGCGGACAGGTGCAGCTTTCTATGAGGGTGGCGGGTCACGGAGGCCCATAACGACGCATGGATATTGCTTCAATACTTGGAACTATCATTGGCATTGGTGCTGTGGTCGGAGGCCAGGTTCTCGAGGGCGGACACATTGGCCAGATTTTACAGGGAACCGCGGCTTTGATCGTGCTTGGGGGAACGGCGGGAGCGATGCTCGTCGCTTATCCCACTCAGGACATCAAAAATGCCATCAGGCTCATTCCGCTGATTTATAAAAACGTAGAGCTCGACGTTCGCCCGGTGATCGACGAAATCGTGAAAGTCGCCACGATCGCTCGAAAAGAGGGCGTGCTCGCCGTCGAAGGGCAGCGCGATTCGATCAAAAACGATTTGTTCCGCAAGAGCATCAAGTTTGTCATCGACGGTTTTGAGCCCAATACCGTCCGAGAGATCATCGATACTGAGATCAATCTCGCGCTCGAAGAAGAAGAAAACGCCGGAAAAGTTTTTGAGGGTGCCGGCGGCTTTGCTCCGACGATCGGGATTATCGGAGCCGTCTTGGGTCTGATTCACGTCATGTCGATGCTCAACGACCCTTCGAAAATCGGTGACGGAATCGCCGTTGCCTTCGTCGCGACCGTTTACGGAGTCGGCGTGTCCAACCTGATTTTGATTCCGTGGGGAACCAAGATCAAGCGCAAGGCTCAACAGCGCGCGATGACCAAAGAAGTCGTCAAGCTGGGCGTGATCGGAATTCAAGAGGGTTTAAACCCGCATTTTCTGCAGGAAAAACTCGAAGTTTTCGTTGAAGCGCATGAACGTCGCGGCGATGACAGCTTGGGCAGCGGTTCGGCCGAGAAAAAAGAAGGATAAATCCTCTCATGAAAAAGAAACACCCGGAGCACGTCAATCACGAGCGCTGGCTGGTTTCATACGCGGATTTTATCACACTCCTTTTCGCGTTTTTCGTGATCATGTATGCCATTTCTCAGGCCGATCTGACGAAATTCCGGCAGGTTTCACAAAGCATCAAAAAGGCTTTTTCGGCTGCTGGCCCAGCAGGAATGCTCGACCTAGGCGGGGCTTCGGGTGGCACTACGGTTAATCCCTTTGAGTCGAGTGAATCCATCGGTGGCCGAGTATTGGATATGCCGGCCGGAAAAACCCACACCGCGCAGGACCGGGATCGGGAGCTTCAAGAGGTGCGCGAACTTCTTGAGGAGGCGCTCAGCTTGGAGGTCGGGGTCGTGGATCCTTCTGAAAAGCTTCAGCTCTCGTATGACAGTCAAGGCCTGATGGTGAGACTTTCGGTGAATGACTTTTTCCAAGTGGGCGAGAGCGGAGTGCGCGAAGATCTGCGCCCTATCTTGGATCGTGTCGGAAAAGTTTTGGCGCGAACCAAGCGCCACGTTCGTGTCGAGGGGCATGTGGACCCCGGTGAAGTTGCAGGAGTCAAAGACGGTTCGAAGCCTTGGGAATTGTCAGCGGCACGCGCGTCTTGGGTGGCGCAGTATTGGATCAAGCGATTTGGAGTCGACCCAAAACGGATCGGGGTCGCCAGTTACGCCCATCATCGGCCCTTGAGTCGCGGAACCTCCGACTGGGATCGTTCGCGAAATCGTCGAGTCGAAATCGTTATTCTAAATAATCAGTACCAATAGGGGTCAGGCTGCCGCAGTGCCCCGATTTTTCGGGCGTGCTGCGAGGCGCTATGTCCTTGAAATTCCATTCATTTTAAATCCCTCAAGAAGCAGCCAAAACCCGTCGATCGGTACATCAGGCAGCCTGGTCAAGCAGTGCAAACGGGCGGCTTGACGCACCGCAAGCAATCGGCTAAAGTTATTTTAGACTGTTAACATTAATTAATAGTCAGACGGTTGGAGGGTTTTATGGGTTCATCGCAGGATCGAGGAAACGGAAATCGGCTTTTGGTGATGGCGGCCATTTTGGCGCTTTCACAGGCTTACGGACTCGAACCGACCGCAGCTCACGCCGCAGGAAAACCTAAGCCCAGGCCTCCAGCAGATCCCTTGTTTGAGCAGGCACGCCCGTTTCGTGCGGCTCATCTTCAAGACGTTCGAACTTTGCCTTTTACGATGCCCAATGGCGCGCGACTCGATTTGGCTGCCGATCTCTATCCCATAATGGAAGGCGCAACGACGCGAGCCTCGCGGTTTCGTTCCACACAAAATCCAATTGTGGATGAGTGCGGAAATCATCTCGCAGTCAGTGCTGCGCTGACGTCGCTGGACCTGAATGTTTTTGGCGCGCAGATTCGATTTGGGTACAGCCCTCAGGGAGAATTTTCGTCGGGAATCACAGACCTTCGCGGAAAACTTCGCGTGGATGTCGGATTGATCGGAATGGATTTTGGCGTGTGGCGCTGCAAGGGCTCCGATTGTGCTGAGGTGATCGCAGCTCGCAAGACGCACAACACGGTGAATGCCGGGCTCACTTTCGAAGTCGATTTCGATGAAATCACCACGGCCGCTGATTTCATGTACCAAACCCCGGTGGGTGAGACGATTTCCAAAATCATGGAACGTGGGATCGCCGAGATCGACGCATCCGAGAGGGTGCACGGTTTGCCTTGGCGGGCCGAGGTTCGTGAAGTGCGAACCAGTCCAGACGGCGTCTTTTTTTGGCTGAACGCCGGCGAAGAGCAAGGCATCGGCGTCAACCAGCTCTTTACCGTTTTTGCACCGACTCAGACGGGCAGCACTTGCGACGTCTACAAGGCCGTCGGGGTCGCACACACTTCATCGACCAGCGTCGTGTCCAGCGAGGCGAAGATCGATCAGGCTGATCCCGCTCGCGGTGTGCAGGAGGGCGATGTTGTTATGGTTCGCCGTGTGCCTCCCCGAGGCTCTTCTCGTTCAAACTAAATGGGTCTTCATGAAAACCCGAAGCCGCTCACTCGATAGAAGTTTCGTCGATAAAAAGAGGCGCTTTTCGCTGGTTTTTGCCGCATTTTCTGTCGCTGCCTCCGTGAGTTTCAGTTCGTTTGCGTTTGCCGCAGCTAAGCCCAAGCCTACGCTGCCGCCGCCCGATTCACGCGGACGGCTCGTCGTTCGGATGGAGCCTGTCGAAAATGTTCGCATTGAGATGCCGGACGGAAAGTTTCACGATTTTG
Organism: Bdellovibrio sp. ZAP7; assembly: GCA_945865865.1. Classification (GTDB taxonomy): domain Bacteria; phylum Bdellovibrionota; class UBA1018; order UBA1018; family UBA1018; genus CAMBEX01. Next base: position 252 of record CAMBEX010000108.1, on the reverse strand, counting down.
GCGTCGATCTCGTTGAAAGTCTTACGACCCGCCTGACCAACAACACTCGCGGTCGCAAGTTTCAAGTCGTGATGAATCGGCCTACCCGGTCCACGGGCGGAGTTCAAAAATTAAGCACGGGTGAGACTCCGGATTATGAGTGGGATGCGAGCTGGGTTCCAGCAGCCACGATTCGATTCAGCGTGGAGGCTTTGAATTTCACCACAGGCGCGCGTGGCGACCGAATGTTTTACGGATTTGATGAGCGTTTTC
>CAMBEX010000107.1 GCA_945865865.1 Bdellovibrio sp. ZAP7 | reverse complement strand
TTTTACGCCGCGGCGTGGTGGGCTGGACTTAAATTTCTGCAACAGCCGCGTGAGGGGCGTGTCTCGGCGTGGCTTTACCTGGCGTTTGCGCTCGCGGGCGTGGGGGCATTGGCCAAGAGTCCACTCTATTCGGTTCTCTGGGTCGCGGGATTTTTTAGTTTTCTTTTGATCACGGGCGAGTGGGAGCTTTTTCGTCAGCGAAGACTCTATGGGGCCTGGCTGCTGGGAGTGGTCCTCGGCGCCGCTTGGTATCTCACGGCGCTCGCCCTGGATCGTGAGCGCTTTTGGACAGATTATTTCTTACGAGAAACCTGGCTAAAAAAATCGGGCAATCAAAGCACGGGTGCATCGCTCTGGCTTGCGCTGGCGTATTTTGCTTTTCCATTTACTTTGATTTTGCTGCCGTCGCTTCGAGGGCTTTTTCAATTTCGTCGCAGACCTGAGCCACTTCTCTTTGTGCTGAGTGCGGCTTGGGCTCCGGCCCTCTTTTTTTCGCTCTACCCGTATCGGGTAACCACCTATCTCTACCTGCTTCTCCCTGTTCTGGTGGTGGTTGTGGATTGGGGGTCGGTCACGGTTGGGCGGGGAGTCTTGTTTCGTTGGCTGCTGCGAATCAGCGGCGTCGGTGTCGGGCTGCTTTCTCTCGCGCTGGCGGCGATACTGTTTCGGGCGGAGATGATTTCGCTGGTCATTGCACTGGCATTTTGTGTGAGCGGTAGTGTCGTCGCACTCCTGGGTTGGCGCGAAAGGTTGCGTGGATTTGCCCTTGCCTCGCTCGCGGTGGTTTTTGTTTACCATGCCGCGGTGGCGGAATTGGCGCGAGAGGATTTGGCGGGACTCCGATCCGCTCTCTCGCAATGGTCCGGAGGGAGCTTGGCGATGCTCGATGAAAACCATGACATTTGGCACGAGGTGGGAATGCTATCTTCCTCCATTCGACAGCCGGTGAAGCGTCTGCACACTCGGGAATCGGGTGTCGATTTCTTACGGCAAGGTGGGGTTTTGATTTTGTCCGACGCGCAAATTCAGTCGTGGGGCGATCTCGGTGCGTTTGATCAGATTTCATGGCAGCGCTGGAGCACGCGCACGCATTTTCCGTATCGTGATCTGATTTTGAAGGGCAAACGCGGAATCGAGGACTTCGACAGCCGCGTGAAGCGCACGTTTGTGATTCTGAAGTCGAAGTGACAGACACAGACTCACCGAAACGAGTGTAAATTTTTCTGAACCCAGGGGTGTCGGAAATGTCGCACCAGGGCCGGTGCTCCAAGATTTCCTCACCCTGGCTTCAGAAAAATTTACACTCGTTTCGGTGACCGGTTCGCCGCGTTTCGACAGACCTCTGCGTGGGCTCCGGGAGACCTGCCAACTCATTTCATAGGCTTCTCAAAGCATTACCCACGCAAAGGCAGGATGCCGAGAGCGTGGGTTGGGCTAGGCCATGATGGCCATGCTTTCGAGAAGCCTATGAAATGGGAACGCAGGTTTGCTGGCTTTATCGCGGTGGATTGGACCACTTGGGTGACACGCAGTTGCCTAGCCCGTAGGTCAGGCGCTTCACGAAGGTGCCGTCGATATTCATGACGTAGACGTTTTTCTGGCCCGTTCGGTTTGAACTGAACGTGATGAAGTTTCCGTCGGGGCTGAAGTTTGGATCTTCGTTATTGCCCTGATTTTTAGTGAGGCGCTCGATAGTGGTTCCATCCGGATTCATGATGAAGATATCGAACTTGCCGTCGATCCAGCCGGCAAAACCGATCTTGTTGTTTTGCGGTGACCAACTCGGAGTCGCATTGTAGCGCCCGGCGTAGGTGAGTCGCTGTGCGTCCGCGCCTTCGGTAGCGCTCATGCTAAAGACCATCGGCATCCCGGTGCGTGAAGAGACAAAGGTCAATCGCTTGCCGTCAGGACTCCAGGACGGATCGACGTCAAAGCCAAAGGATTTGGTGAGGCGCGTGGCTGTTTGTGAAGACGGATTGAGGACAAAGACTTCGGGATTTCCGAGAAAGCTCATCGTAAGCGCAATCCGAGAGCCGTCAGGAGAGTATGCGGCGCCGCTGTTGATTCCTTTTCGATCCGACAGAAGTTTGATTGAGTTGCTCGCGAAGTCGAGTTCGTAAAGGTCGATATTACGGATGTTTCCGCGGTGTTTTGCGTAAACCGAGTAAGCGACCTTGGTTCCATCCGGACTCCAGGCGGGAGCAAACGAGATAGAGTTGTGACGAGTGAGTTGTTTTGCCTCCGTGCCGTCGAAGTTCATCATGTAGATTTCTTTTTTACGATTGCGGTCGCAGGACATCGCGATTTTGGTCATAAAAATTCCGGGCAGGCCCGTCAGCGCGTGAACCACGTCATTGGCCAAGCTGTGGCCGACGGTTTTAGAATCATTGACCGCCCCCACATATCGTTTGGCGACGAGCTGGCGGTTTCCAAAGGTGTCGTAGAGGTAGGCTTCGAGCTTGAGCGTGTTTCCTTCGCGAACCAGCGCGCTCTTAACGATAAATTCCGCACCGATGCTGGTCCAATCGCTCATGCGAAAGGCTTCAGACGTGATTCCGGCTCCTGGATTCTCAATAAAGGCCGGCTTTTCTAGAAACCGAAAGAGATCCATGAATGTCAGGTCATTGACGAAGGTTTCGCTGATCAAACGAGCGGAGTCGGATGATGCGCCTTCTGCTTTGATCGGAACGAGTGCGATCACGGTTTTTTTGGTTTTAGCGGTTCCAACGGCGATGTGCTGGCGATCCGCGGAATGGGCTGTAGAAACCCAGGTAGGGACCAAAAAGAGTGCGGACAGTGTCGCAATGAGAGTGGGGTGGCGAAAGTTCATATCCGACATCATATGGGAGTCGCTCTTGAAATTCCATTAGGCTACCATTTTGGAATGCATCTCAATGGGCACACTCGGCGTCACTTTCGCCGACTCTTTCGGATTCTAGTGATCGGTGGTCTCGCGTTTTCGTTCCTGGGTCAGAAGATTTGCCGCGCCGAAGGCTTTTTTCTCCTCGAAGACGACAAGCGCACGCACTTTATCGTGTCGAGTTCACTCTCTCTGGGGTCCAGCCTTTATTTGCAGACCCATGGTTGGAGCGACTGGTCGGCTATTTTAACATCCATGGCAGGGGTCATGGCGTTGGGGACGGTCAAAGAAGTGCTGATCGATCCGACTTACGACTCAAAAGATCAGCTTTCAAATTTATTGGGCGCGACCACGGGCGCGGCCGTGGCGTTTGCGATTCCGACTGATAGCAAATCGGGCTTCAAGCTCTCGATGGAAGGCGGCTTTCAAGATTTTTATCAGCCCGCTCAACCCTATGGTGAAGCGGGCTCAATCGACACGATTCAGGGTACGCTCGTAACGCACTTTTGGTTTGCTGATCGTTGGAATATTTCCCTAAGCGCCGGTCAGAGTATCGCAAAATCCACGAGCCTGAGCCACGGCCTGGGCGTTAACTACAGTCCCGTGGGCTGGAACCGAGGACGCCTGCTTTTTGCGCTTGAGGCCAAGTATCTGGAAAGCGCCCCTCGGCACCTGAGTGGTGTGACGGCGCTGAACCACTGGGTTCCCTCTGGCACGATGAGCGTTGAAGTAGGAATACCCGCGACGGATCTGCAAGCCCATCTGGGGAGCGATGTTTTTAGTTTCAACGGAAATTATTTTTTCGGACCCTTTTTAAGAGTCGGAATACGGGTGTTCTAGCCTCAAAGCGGAAATCCCACTGAAATTCCATGAGCCAGGAGCGAAGAGGTCATTTCCTTCGGGGGAGCTGGAAATGGCTGACTTTCCGCGATCGTTCTCTTGATGGCTTCGTCAAACTGCGGATTTCCCGATGTGCGCACAAATTTGATGGCTCGCACCGTCCCGCGCGTGTCGATAAAAAGATCAATCTGCGCTGAAAGATTTTGGCGTGCGATCCAGACCGGTAATTCCCAATTGCGCTGTAAGCGATCACGAACCAAGTCATAGTAACTGGGTCCTTGGCTTTCACGTGCTTCGCCACTCAGGCTTGTGCCTTTTGAAATCGTGTTTCCTTTGATAACAGCGCCAACAGTCGGCTGCTCTGCGGTCTCTTCTTGGATCTTCGCCAATGCTTTCATTCTGGCGAGCGCGGATTTCATTTTCAGATCGCGCTTTGTGTCCTGTGGTTTTGAGGTGTCCGCGCGTTTCTCGCTCTTAGGTTTGAGAACCATCTCTTCTGGATCAGCAATTTCCGGGGCTTTTTCTTTTGAGGCAGTCTTGGGTTCCTCTTGAGTCTGCGGTTCTTCAGCGGCTGGGACCGGAGGCAGGGCTGCAAGTTTTCCAAGATCTTTTTTGAGAACATCCGGCAGTCCCACCAGATCCACGCGCAGCGAGGGAATGTAACTGATCGGCTTGGATGGAAAAATCAGGCTAGTCAGTACAACTCCGACAAGTACTGCCAAGTGCGCCCCGGCCGACCATCTGAATGCCCGTGAGAGAAACAAATCGAAAGGATCGCTTCTTCGCGGACGCGCGAGCGGTGGTGAGGGTTGCGGGGTATGCGAAAAAGAGGAAAACTTCGTCATCTGGATTTTTTAAATACTAAAGCTTGAATCCTGGGTCTGCTGGGTCCGTGACGAGGCCGACACGATGAATTTTCGCTTTCTTGACCTCAGCCATGACCTGCGCCACAAAGCCATAAGCCACCCCTTGGTCGGCTTGAATAAAGACTTCCACATTGGACTTGGCCTTTGAAATCGCCTCGAGGCGCGGGCGAAGGGTTCCGGGAGCGATCACGTTGCCGTTGATGGAGAGTTGTTTGTTCTTTCCAATCACCAGCACGATCTGGTCAGGAGCTTCGTTGAGACTTCCGGCGTTCGCTTTTGGGAGATCCACTTGAACCCCGCTTTGCATCAGCGGCGCGGAAATCATGAAGACCACAAGCAGTACTAACATCACGTCCACCAGGGGAGTGACATTGATTTCCGCGAGTGCCGTGTGGGTGAAGCGACCGTTCCCCGAGCTACTGCCTGCGCGTACTCCACCGGCCATTAGCTCTGTCCTCGCGCAGGCGGGTTGGAGCTGTTTGAAATCGAGCTTCGCTGCACGATATTGAGCATGTCATGCGTGAAGCAGTCCATGTCGATAGCCATGCGTTTGATCTGAGAAGTAATGTGGTTATACGCGATGACCGCCGGAACCGCGGCGGCAATGCCGGCCGCAGTGGTGATCAGGGCCTCTGAAATTCCAGGAGCAACTACCGCGAGATTTGCGCTTCCGGATGCTCCGATATTTTGGAACGAGTTCATGATCCCCCAAACCGTTCCGAAGAGACCGATAAATGGGGTAGCACTTGCGGTAGTTGCAAGCCATCCCACATGCTTTTCGAGATGTCCGACTTCAGAGTTAGAGGACCGCATGAGCGCGCGCCCGATATTGTCGACGGCCTCGGAGCCGAGTCCGCGCGATTCTTTTTCGGTAAAGCGCCTCAACTCTTTCACGCCGCCTTTAAAAACTTTCGCAATGGGTGAGAGATTGAAACGATCGCACTTGGCCATAATCTCGTCGATGCTTTTGCTGTTCCAAAAAATGTTCAGGAACTCGGCGTTCTCGTTCATTGCTCGTTTGAGGAAGCGGGATTTTGCCAGGATGATTCCCCAGGAAAAAACCGACGCGGCCACCAGTACAAGAAGCACCAGCTTGGCCATGGGGCCGGACTGCGAAATGAGTTCAAAAACACCATTGCTGACGACAGGAGTGCTCACGTTCATAGGCAGCTATCTTAGCCACGGAGCCGGAGTGTTCAAAAGCACTTTCTTGTGTCGGATGACGCTCCTGGCAATGAAGCTGAGTAGGAGGATCTGAATGCACAGGCCCGAGAGTGGGCCGCCCGCTCCGCCGCTTAAAACCCGCAGGGTCGTGGAGGCTTGGGCGGGCTGATATTTTAAGATCAGAATGCCGGCCACTTCGTTACCGAAGACTGGAAGGCTCAATAATGGGTGAAATACCACCAATAAAGCCGACCAAAATCCCGCGCCTCGGACGAAATCCGCATCGGTACAGGCCTGAATCGAAAGCGCAAAACCGAGTAAAAAAAGCGTTGCGACCTGCGCAATGCCCAAGTCGAACTGAAACATTTTGATTGCCGAAAACAGTACCGCCGTGAGCAGCGAGGCGGGAAGATCGCGGAGGTGTTTTCGAAAATAGGTGAGAGCCTTGCTTCGAAAAATAAACTCATCGCAATACGCAAGTGTGATCACGGCAAGGATTCGAAGGGCGATGTTTGCGATCGTGAGTGTGGCCTCTTCGAGTTGGATGTAGGAGCCCAAATATCTGTAGATTCCGGCCATCAAAAACGCGCCGATGATTCCTGAAGCCAGGACACTTCCGCTCAGAAATCCCGGCACGTACCGCTGCATGAAGCGTCGCCACGTAAAAATCTGTTCGGTGGTCGTCGTGGTCAGCGGATTGAGTGAGCGCAGCAAGACCACGAAGATCAATGACGCAAGCGAGACCAAAACAATTTCATTAGCCGCATAAGTGTCGCTGATTTCCTGAAATCGTGGCTGCGCCCCGCCGGAAATCATGAAGTACGTGATGATCGTGAGAGCCAATAAGTGAAAGAGACTCAAACCCAGGGCGTAACTTGCCAGAAATGCAGCCCCTTTGAGCAGGTAGGGATAACGTTTCCGCTTTGGAACATCGGACGGCGAATGATTGCGGGATGGGCTGAGGCCATTTGTCATGCGTGTAGTCAGTATAGTGCGTCAGGGTTCTGACGGCCACCGCGCTTTTTTTTTATTGTAAAAATAATGGTATCGTTTGGGTTGGAAGGGGGCGCAGTGATTTCGTTACAGGGTGTTTCCAAATGGTATCAGGGACAGACCAAGGTTCTGGACCATGTGCAGCTTGAGCTCAAGAAGGGCGATTTTCTTTACGTCATCGGCGGGTCCGGTGCTGGAAAGTCGACTTTGTTGAGTTTGCTTGCGACCGAGGAACTGCCTTCGTCCGGAAAAATTTCGCTCTTCGGTTATGACCTCGCCACGGTCTCGCCATCCACCCTCCGGGCCATTCGTCAGTCGCTCGGCTACGTACCGCAAAATATTCGGCTGATTCCGGATCTGACGGTTTTTGAAAATGTGGCGATCTCGGTTTCACTGGCCGGGAGTCGCGTACTCAAAAAAGAATCCCGCGCCAGAATTCTAGAGCTTCTCGATGTGCTCGGGCTGGCCGGAAAAAAAGATAAAGCCGCATCATCTCTATCGGGCGGCGAAGCACAACGCGTCGCGGTTGTTCGGGCATTGGCTCGGTCCCCTGAGGTGTTGATTGCCGATGAGCCCACCGGCTCGCAGGACCGGGATTTTACCTGGACTCTCATGGACCTTTTTATGAGGAGCAATGTGGCCGCGACCACGGTGGTCGTGGCGACGCATGATCGTGAGATCGTCCGCCGCGTGCGCAAACCCAGCGCACTTCTCAAGGCGGGACGGATGTCAGTCGAGGATGGGTTATGTACCTTGTGAAGTTGGCGCTCAGGCCTTGGCGTCAGGCATGGATGAGTCAGGTGATCTCGGTGATTGCGGTCGCCCTCCTTCTGTTTTCGACAGGTTTTGTTTTTTGGCTGGATCAGGCGCTCAAGCCAGTAGTCAGTCGCCTTCAACACGAACAGATTTTAACAGCCTACCTGTCAACGGAGCTTTCGCAGGCGGCGGAAGCCAAAACCCTGGACTCCATTCGAACCAGCTTAGGAGCATCAGCGGATCGTGATCTAAAAGTGGTGAACGCCGAAGATTTTTTGAAAAAGCTTAAAGTGCATTATCCCGAACTCACGCGTGAGCTTCAGGATTTAGGCGAAGAGTCACTCAGCATCGTGCCTCGCTATGTTTCGATCGCGGGAGTTTTTTCTCCGTCTGAGCTGGGCGCCGCCATGGATTCAATCAAAGCGATTCCGGGAGTGGAGTCTGTCGAAACCACCCAGGAACGCGCCAAGCACTCGCTGAGCGCGTTTGAGACCGTACGATGGGTCGCGCGAACCGTTGCCGTGGGTCTGGTCCTTTCGCTGTTCACCGGCCTCCTGCATCTTTCTCGAATGAATTCGCAATTGCATCGGGACGTGGCGGGATTGCTGAAAAACTGGGGCGCAAGCGCCTGGACGCTTCGACTGCCGGGAGTCTTTTCGGGATGGATTGTCGGCGCCATGGGTGGACTGAGTGCCGGAATGCTTTTTTTATTGGGGGGAGAGGGACTGGCTACTCAACTCCGTGCTTTGGCACCGGCGTTGGCCGCAGTTCCGATTGTGTCGCCCGGTTTGTCCCTCGCGCTGGTTGTAGGCGGGATGGCAGCGGGAGTGCTTGCCGGTTTTTTTGGCGAGCAAAGCTACCAGAGGGACTGAATGCAGATCTGGACTCGCCACTTGAGCGTATCGGTTTGCATGATCGCACTGTCGTGCCCCGCGTTTGCGGGATCAGAAAAAAAGCCTGTGGGGCTGGCCGATCGGCTCACGAAAATCAGAACCGACGTGATTCGACATCAAAAAGAGTTGATCGACGGATTACGAAATCAGCAAGCCGCGCGCTATCAGATCTCAAAAATTCAGGTTTTACTCAAACTTCAAGACCAGGAACGGGAGCTCGGAAAAACGCGAATTTCCGAACTTGAGGTAACCGTCGGAGAACTGGAGAACCGGCGAGGGATGCTCCGAGAAAAGATCTCTGTCGCGAAAAAAGCCATCCGCATGCATCTGCTCGAACTCAACCGCGCCGAGGACTCCGAGTCCTTAGGGCTTTTTGTAAGCGAGCGGGACGAGATCGAGCAGCCAAGATTGCGCGTGATGGCGGGGCTTACGGCGCTCCGCCTCAAGGAAGTGGCGGCGATCAAAGTTGATATGGAGGACGCTGATCAGCTTGAACTTAAAATTGAGGAAGAGCGTCAGCAGCTCACTTACCTTTTTCAGGACCTCAAGGAGCAACAGAGTATTTTGGAGCTTAACCGCCAGCTTCAGTCCGACATGCTT
>CAMBEX010000106.1 GCA_945865865.1 Bdellovibrio sp. ZAP7 | reverse complement strand
AAATACGAACCCGGAATCTTTTTTCGATCCACCGCCAATTTAATCGCATCAAAAATCCTGGGACCTTTTTGGACTTCATCGACTACTAACGGTGTCCCCTGCCTGGCCAAAAATGTTCCGGGCGAATGATCGGCTTCTTCACGCGTCTCAAAGTCGTCGAAAGTCACTACCTTCGAAATTCCCAGTAGGTCCCGCACAAGAGTGGACTTTCCGGACTGCCGGGGGCCCAAAATCCCAACCACCGGCCATAGTTTCGCCGCCTTTTTGAGCTGAATCAGTGCGAACCGTGTTCGAAGATGAGGCATATAAATACATTATGCCAACAATTTAAGACATGTTCAAGTCTGATATTATAGGCACTTTAGCCTAAACGGAACGATTCGTCAGTACAAACGACCGCCCCGCCCCCCTATTCACCCATGCAGATGATAGCGCACGCTCGTCACAACCTTGCGCCGCTTAAAGAGCAGCGCCGTGCGAATCATGAACGCCGTCTGATTGTGCAAGAGATTGTAATACCACTTATAAGTCACAAACTCTGGAATGATAATTGTGAGCATGTCGTCGTGTGTGCTCTGCTCGAGATCATCGATATACTCAAGCAACGGCCTGACTACCGATCGATACGGTGACTTCAAAACCACAAACGGAACCTCGTGGGCCCACTTGTTCCACTCCACCTTGACCCGCTCCGTGGCGTCAGGATCGATCTCGATGTAAACCGCGCGCACATCATCTGAAATGGAGATCGCATATCTCAGCGCATCAATCACGCCCCGATGAATTCCAGAAATCGGAACCACAACGGTGTGATGGAGCTTGGACAAATTTCCGGGCGCTTGGACGCCGATCAACGAGAGCTCTTTTCCGACAGCCAGGTAATGATGATGAATTTTCGAAAAAAAGATCATCACCAGCGGTAATATCAGGATCACCATCCACGCACCGTGAGAAAACTTGGTCACTGAAACCACGACGAGCACGATGCAAGTGGTGAGTGCTCCGGCGGCATTGATGATGAGCGAGCTGATCCAACCCTTCTGACGTTCGCGCCAATGAAAGCGCACCATCCCCGACTGAGACAGCGTGAACGAAAGAAAAACTCCGACAGCATAGAGCGGAATCAGCTTATGAACATCTCCGTCAAAAAGATAAATCAAGGCCGCCCCGCAAACGCTCAGCCCAAAAATTCCGTTTGAAAAAACGAGCCGATCCCCGAGGCTCGCGAGCTGACGCGGAAGATATCGGTCTTTGGCCAAAAGTGACGCCAGGCTCGGAAACCCCGTGTAAGCGGTGTTTGCCGCTAAAAACAAAATTAACGCAGTGGCGATCTGGATCACGAAATACATCGGCGTGGTGCCGAAAATGGATCGCGCGAGAGACGAAACCACCGTCTCACCCTCTTTAGGAATAATCCCAAAGTTATGAGCGAGGAGGGTCATTCCGATAAAAAGGACACAAAGAATTCCAGCCATCCACGCCAAGGTAATCTTGGCATTGCGAGCGGAGGGTTCGCGAAAAGTAGAAACGCCGTTGGAGATCGCCTCGACTCCCGAGAGCGCCGCGCAGCCTGACGAAAACGCGCGGAGGATCAAAAAGATCGAAATCTCGGGATACATGTTGTTCATGACCGGAGCGACGTCGAGCACCTGACCGCTCAAGACCTTCCATGCACCCACGGCAAGCATCAGTAAAAATGACCCGATAAAAAAGTAGGTCGGGATAGCAAAAACAGTGGCCGACTCGCGGATTCCGCGAAGATTCATGATCATGATCAAGAAAATGACGAGCGCGCAAAAAATCTCACGATGCTCACGCAAAAACGGAAACGCCGCATCCATGTTGGCCATTCCGGCAGCCACCGAAACCGACACAGTCAAAACGTAATCGATCAAGAGCGCCGCGCCCGCAATCAGCCCCGCGCCCACACCGAGGTTTTCTTTGGCGACCGTATAAGCGCCGCCGCCGCCCGGATAGGCTTCAATAGTCTGTAGATATGAAGTCGTGACGATCACCAAGAGCGCCGAGATCGCGAGACAGATGGGCAACGACCAAACCGTCGACATCGCCGCAAACGCAGCAAGCGGTAAAAGAATTTCTTCGGTCGCGTACGCAGTGGATGACAGAGCATCCGAGGACATGACGGCCAGCGCCTTCCATTTTGGAATTCGTTCGTGCGAGGCCATTTGGTTTGAGAGAGGTTCTCCAAGAAGTAAACGCTTGATGCGGCCAATCAACATATGGGTATGCCTTACGCCCGCACCCTAATGATTTCAATGGTTTCTCAAGCTTCTTGCCCCCGATTCCGATGTCATTTGAGAGAACCTCCTATCCGTGAAAACCCTCGCACTCATCGCTAATTCAGCAGCCGGAAACGGGTTCGCCTATCGGGCCTTGGACCGTGGTCGAAAGACCCTCTGGGGTTGGCCGCTTGAGACGATATTCCCTAAGAGTTGCGAGGAACTAGAAGCTACCTGTGCGGGTCTCGACTCCGAAAAATATGAAGCCGCAGTGGTCCTAGGCGGAGACGGAACGGTCAATCGGGCCTTGCGAGGACTCATCAAAAGCCAAGTACCGCTCTATCCCTTTCCTCTGGGCACTGCCAATGACTTGGCGGCTGAGCAAGGGTTGCGGGCAGACTGGGAACAAGTTCAACGGCTCGTGGACAGTCAACGCTATGCCAAAATTGATTTGATTCAAGTCAACGATGCGCCCTTTGCGACTGTCGGCGGAATCGGGGTCGGTGCCATCATTACGCGTCTGGTGAATCAGCGCCGTAAGGCTGACTGGTTTCGCACGCTCATGAAACGCGCGCGCTCGGAAGTGTACTCACTCATGAGCGCCACCACGATTTTGTTTCATCCCCGGCTTTTACATGACGTTCAAATTGAAAGCCCTGAGACCAGCTCTGGCGCCTTCGATGAAAAGCTCAAAACGGGTGCAGTCTTTGTCTGCAATCAAAATTTTTTGGGCGGAAACATCCAGGTCAGCTCTCGAAGTCGAAACAACGATCAAAGGTTTTGCGTTCTGATTGTTCCGCGCCAGTCGCGCTATGGACTTTTAGATGCGCTCCTGGAACTCCGAAGCGGAAAACTCAACTCAAGAAAACGATCCGGGGACTTCATCAGTTTCGAAACCAACCAGCTCACCGTAAAAAGTCTCTCGCAAAAGTCCATTCACGTTTTTGGTGACGGTGAGGTTCTCACAGACTCCCACACTCTGGACTTTAAGCTTATTCCAAACGCGCTTCGGGTTTATCGAGGTACTCCAGAGTGAAGGTCCTCATCACGGGAGCCACCGGATTTCTTGGAAAGCAGGTGCTCCGGCATTTGGTCGCCGACGCCGACATCACGCAAATCGATGTGATCTCCCGCAAAAAGTCCACGCACCCGGCCCCCAAAGTCCGAGTCCTTCAGCAAAACCTAGCTGACCTCACTGCGGTAGAACGCCTCTCGCGCGAGGACTACGACGCAGCCCTGCACCTAGCCGGGCTCTACGACTTTGAGGCAAAATTTCCAGAGAACTACCGCGAAAATGTTCTGGCCACCCTCAACGTGATCTCGGCACTCAAACGCATCAATCAAAAAAGACGCGCACCCCTGATTCACGCCTCGACTTACGCCGTGGGTTACGGAAACGGCGGCGAACTCTCAGAGGCTCCGCTTGCCCATCTTCCGCCCAAGGACATTCCCTACTCCTACTGCAAGGCCGCGGGCGAAAAAGCCGTAACCTCCTCCGGAATTCCGCACACGGTCCTTCGTCCGGGAGTGCTCGTAGGAGATTCGATTCGGGGTGATTTTGATAAAACGGACGGACCCTATTATTTCATGAAGTGGCTCGCGCGAACCGCCGCGCACGCAGTGGGACGGCGCTTGCCCGTACTGCCCGTGCCCGGTCATCCGGACGCGATCCTGCCCCTCGTTCCGGTTGATTTTGCCGCCAAGGGATTTTACCTCGCACTTCGCACGCAACTGGGGCTCGATGGTCCCACCCCGGCTGACGCGGTCTACGGATTATTCAACTCCAAAAGTGTAACAGTGCAGGACTTTTGTCGGCGGGCGGTGAGTGAACTCCTGCCCAACGCAAAAATATTCTACCTCCCGTCCCTAGCTCGACCGCTGCTTCGGGCTCAAAAAATTCTGACCGGAATTCCGGAAGCGACGTTTCGATTTGCCTCTGAAAAAACCGCGCTCTCGAGCGCGCTTTACACTGCGGCATTTCCGGAGTGCGCCGTGCCTGAGTTCGAGAGTTTTCAAGAGGTCTTTTTCAAAGGGTTTAAAAGGCATTATCTCGGGGGTACGGAGCCATGAGCGAGATTCCAGAAAAAAGCATTCTCCTGATCGACTTTTTGCGCGAGGGCGCGGCCTCCGAGCAGGTGATCGAGTTCGAGGGCGTGAGGTTTCGGATTCACCAACACCGGATCGGCTGGGATCTAGATACCGCCGAGGTGCTCATGCGAGAGCATGATGGCAAGGTCCACGGAATTGCGCTGAGCGGGATTCAAAAAAGGGCAGGCGCCAACGGCGTCTATGTCAGTCATCCCGGATATCAACGACTCGCGCGTGCGATCACTAAGACCCCCCTCTACACGGCTGATGAGGTCCGTTCTTTTTTTGCGGAGTGGACCCTGCAACGCTTGATCCGCGAACAGCCTCAGCTTTTTTTAGGAAAAAAGACCCTCTTTCACTGCGCTTCTTATAGTGCGATTTTGCCGCGCGTAGTGGAGGCGGGTTCGGAAGTGCTTTGTGCGGACGCGCTTCTGCTGACTGGACTGCCCATCCCGCTCAAAAGTGTCCGGGCAGTTCAACGGTTTGTGCAAGCAACATCCTGGGCCCAGGCGGCGCTCAAACTCAGTCGCCGTGACTCTGACAAGAGAATGTTTCCGAAGAAAGTTCAGCGACAACTCTCGAAATGGGTGAGCGACTGCGACATCTTTGTCACTTTTGGCAGCCTGCTGGATCAAATGGAATCGCAGATGGGTTCGCTGGATGCGCTCAAAGACAAAATCGTTTTAACCGACTACCTGAGCCCTGAGGCTGCCAAACGGATTGAGGCTGCGGGGGCTCGTCAGGTTGTAGAATTTACTCCCAAACATTCGGCCCTTGATACCATTCCGACCCGTCACTTCAGCCTGCTCACCGCGCTTTTGGATCAGATCCGAATCGACGAGAACAGCGATGCGACTTTTAATGAGTTCGTTCTCCAGTGGATTCAACATCAAGAGGTCAAGCCCAATCGCTTCAAGTCCACAGCCGGAATCGAACGCCGTTGCGCTTTCATCATTCACGCACTGACCCAAAACGATCTCTGGAAAGCGCCAGGCCTAGGGCTGATGAAATCCGTGCATCCCAAGATCAGAGACCTGACCTCCGCGGGGTTAGCGAGACTTCCAGCTTTTTACTATGGCGCGCTCAAAGGGGCCGTCAGCAAAGAAACAGGCCAGCAAGTCGTCTGTGACATCTACGCACTGCCCGCGACACCTCGCCAACTGATCTCCATGGACGAAGCGTTTGTTTATAAAAGACTCGTTCAAACGGCTGAACTTGCGGCAAAACGTGGCGCCGCGATGATCGGCCTAGGCGCGTACACCAAAGTGATTGGAGACGCGGGACTCACGGTTTCAAAACGATCACCCATCCCGGTGACGAACGGCAACTCTTACTCCGCATCGACAACCCTTTGGGCGGCTCACGCCATGGTCAAAAAAATAGGCGCGGGGTCAGGACGGGGGCGCACCACCGATGGTCGCGTAAAAGCGAAAGCCATGGTGATTGGCGCCACCGGAAGCATTGGGCGCGTTTCATCGCTCTTGGTTTCACTGGTCGTTGACGAGCTGGTGCTCGTTGCCACGCGCCCGGATCGACTTTTAGATCTGAAACAAGAAATCGAGGACCTTTCGCCTACGATTCAGGTCAAAGTGACGACCAATCCCAATCCAGAACTTCATGACACGGATCTGATTGTCACAGCCACGAGCAACCAGCACGGCTCCATCTTGGACATAATGAAAGTAAAACCGGGTGCAGTCATCTGTGATTGCTCGCGGCCACTGGATATCGGCCCCGAAGAAGCGGCAAAGCGTCCGGATGTTCTCGTCATTGAAAGCGGTGAAGTCAAACTTCCGGGCGACGTTTCGATTTCGTGCGACATCGGCCTGCCGAAGCCCACTGTTTATGCGTGCCTTGCCGAAACTGTTTTGCTCACCATGGAAGGTCGTTACGAGGGATTTTCGCTCTCCAAACAACTTTCGATGGAAAAGGTCAAAGAGATTTACCGAATCGGAAACAAACACGGTGCTGAGCTCGCCGAGATTCAGGGACCCAACGGACTCATCACCGACGAACAGATCCAGCAGTGCATGACTCTTGCCCGAGAAAATCTCAAGTCTTGGAAAAGTCCAGAGCAGCCCAGAAAGAGATCCACAGCCAAGTCTTTGCCAAGAACTTAGAAAGCCCCACCCGCCTATGAGCAATCACTACTTTACCTCGAACCTCAACTACACCTTGGCTAACGAAGACACCGCGCTGGAACTCGCTCTGCTTTCGGAGGGGGTCAGTCATGTTTTTTCAGTCGCGGGCAGCGGAGCGCGATGCCTCCCGCTCCTGGCCAAAAAACCCAAACTTCTCACCTGCGTGGATGTTTCGCGTGAACAGCTTTTTCTCACCGAACTGCGTGTTGAATCCGTGCGAGCCCTCACTCATGACGAGTACTTAAGCTTTTGGGGCTACCCACCGCGCGCGGCGAGCCCTGAGGAGCGTCGCGAGATTTTTTCGCGGGTGCGCCTGAGCTCCGAGGCGGCAGATTTTCTCAAACAGCTCTTTGAGAGTCGTGAGTGGGAGTCGATTCTTTACGAAGGAAAGTGGGAGCGGACTTTTATAAAGTTAGCGGCCATCAATCGTGGCCTCACCGGAACACAGGGCCTCGGTCTTTTTTCAGCGCTCAGCGATCACGAGCATCAGCGCTACCTCAAAGAGGAGTTTCCATGGAAGAGATGGGCCGCCGTCATGGGGCTGGTCGGAAATGCAGGATTTTTTAATGCTCTTCTCTACAAGGGTCACTTTCCGGTCAAAAACATTCCGCAGAGTTTTTATCGGTTTTACGAAGAGTCGTTCAATAAACTTTTTCAGCAGGGACCCGCGCGCCTCAATTGGTTTTTGCAGCTCTTGTTTTTTGGAAAGGTGATTTTTGCCAACGGCAATCCCGTCGAGTGTCAGCGTGATGTTTTTAACGGGATCAAACAGGGACTCAGCACTGCCGAAGTTCGGTACGTGCAGGGAGACCTGGTTGAAAAAGCGGCGACTGCCGATCGCCCCATCGATTTTATTTCACTCTCGGATGTACCTTCGTACTTCAAGGGCGAGACCGAAAAGACATTCCTGACCAGAATCGGATCCAATCTCTCGAGTGGTGCACTTGCGGTCTTGCGCAACTACCTGCATGTGCCGGAGGGAATGCTTACGGATGGTTTTGAGAAAACCACCGATCAGCACGCAGATCTCACTCGCGCTGAAAAGGTCGGGGTCTATCTGATCGACGTCTACCGCAAGACCTGAAACCCAAGTTTATATAAAGAAATCAATAGGTTACCAATAAATTGACACGGCGCGCCACACTGGCTATATAGGTGTCGTTCGATTAACCCTCCATTGGAAAACACACCTCATGAAAGCCACCACCCTTGCCCAATACGCTGCCGGAATCCTCTTGTCGGTATCCCTCACTCAGGGTGCAGAGGCGCGCGAGGCCAACGTCATTGATCTTCTTTCGGCCACGAGCCTAGCCCAGACCTTGTTTTGGCAATCCAGCTCACTGACCACTACCGAAGTCACCAGTCACAGCATCAACGCAAAAGAAACCGTAGCTCGGGCCGCGATCGAAGATGCGGCAGCTTATTACGATTCGGGCAAAGTTTCTGGCGTACTTCCAGCCGTGCTCCCTGAACTTAAAAAACTCATGGCCCAAGATCAGGGCACCGAGATTTCTGAAATCACCGACCTCGAAGCCGTGGACGCACTCACTGAGTCCGCTCACGAGATTCTTTCCCGATAACCGAAAGCACGCCTCAGTGCGAACTCAAAAGGCTCGTAATGGGTCTTCGGAGTAATCGCGAAACTGGCCAGATGCTCGCCACGACCGCCACTATTGCAGGCAATAACAGCGCCTGCGTGTAGTGAAGTGGCAAGATCTCCAACATGATTCTGAATGAACGCGTGATCCCCGGCCCCGGGGGCATCACGATTCCGTTTGCCAGCAACGTGCGATCCAAGAGCGTGGCGGCCAAGATTCCGGCGAGTCCGCCCAGAATTCCTAAAAAAACATTCTCAAATATGAGAATCCGGTAAAGCCTCGATCGCGACTCACCATTGGCCCTGAGTGCTCCGACTTCAGGCGCGCGCTCCAAAAGTCCCGCGGCGATGGTGTTGAATATTCCAAGCGCCACCACTACGAGGATAATCATTCGGATGAAAATAAACTGCGACCTCAAGAAGTCGACCGCATTGCGGTAATAGACCTTATCGAGCTCATCAAATGCAATGGCGTCCACCTGAGGTAACTTTTGGGAGATCTCCGCCGAGACACTCTTCCACGCCTCAACTCCAGTCGTCTTGAGCGCAAAATGCTCCACCCGCTGAGTGTCCAGAAAACTCTGCGCCGCGGAGAGATGAATCCTAAAAAAGGTGTCGTCAAACTCCTTGGATCCCGTGTGAAAAATCCCGGCGACCCGAAGATCCAATCCATTGAGCTGGCCGCTGACCGTTTGCCCAAGCAGCGTGACCGAGTCACCCACCTTCGCATCGAGACTTCGCGCGAGTCCTTTACCTAAGATTACATCGCCTGGGGATTCGAGATCACGCCCTTCCTCGAAGTTCATGGCGGTAAAAAATCCATTTTCGCGTTCGGGCACGATTCCCTCACCGCGTCCCGCGAGAGTCACCCCACCCTTGATCAAAAAACTATAAAAACTCACGCGCGGAAAAACCTCTTGCACCGAGGGCACTGCGCGAAGCTGCTTTTCGGCTCCAGC